>JBILUU010000175.1:0-6184 GCA_044370815.1 Bacteroidia bacterium | reverse complement strand
CAATTACAGCGAACACGCCAAAGAGCTTAAAAATGAAGTGCCAACCGAACCCGTTTTCTTTATGAAACCGGATACAGCATTGTTAAAAGATAATGCACCGTTTTATTATCCGTCATTTTCAAACGATATACACTATGAAGCTGAGCTTGTTTATAAAATCTGCAAAAATGGGAAAAGCATACTTCCGCAATTTGCTCATAAATACTACGAGGAAATTACTGTAGGCATTGATTTTACTGCACGTGACATTCAAGAGCAATGCAAGAAAAAAGGTCTGCCATGGGAAAAAGCTAAATCATTTGACCAAAGTGCTGTAATCGGACAATTTATTCCTTTATCAAAAGAAAATGTTCAACATCCCTTACAATTCGGCCTCAATATCAATGGCAATATGGTTCAGCAGGGTACTTCGAGTGATATGATTTTTTCTATTGATCAAATACTCGCCTATGTTTCTCAATTCATTACCCTCAAAACAGGTGATTTGATATTTACCGGAACGCCTGCAGGTGTTGGCCCCATAAAAATTGGCGATAAACTTACAGCAAGTTTGAACAATCAAAATTTACTCGAGTTCGACATCAAATAGTAGGTATAGTTGAAATTATACCATCGTTACTTTTAACTCATATTACGCATTAAACCCAAATTCCGCATTAGAAAATGCGGAATCGCTAAAACAGCTGTAATTCAATCCATTGCTTCAATGGATTGAAAACACCTGCTAAGCGGGATTAACCCAACTAAAGCAAGTAGCTCGGTTCTTCAAATCTCCTAAGCTTAATTTGGGTTTAAAAAGGTAATAATTTTGGCACTTAGGTAGTAAAACAAATTGGTGCCATAAATTACTCCATATCAATATAACAGGCCCGATTGCGCCTGATCGAATTCTTGTTTTTTGTATAGTAACCAACTGAGGGCATCTTCCGAATTAGTGAAAAGTCGGGTAGGTTTGGGCGGCTTATTGAACCTGATAAAAAAATTGACAGCTATTCTTGTTGCGAGTGAATTAACCAGTACTGCCTGTGCAATTAAATTTTTTTGCACTTCAGGGCTTGATCCAAACTTGCGTGCCTCTGAAGAAATATCTATATGCCCAAGTGCATTCACAAAAGTACAATGTGGAACGCCCTTTGTAAGTAGCTGAGCAGCTTCCTTATGCGATATAGAATCCTCAAGACTAATCTCGTTACCTGCAATCATTTCAATGTGCAAAATGCACCTCTCGGCATCGAAGGATAACTTTGCTGTACGCGTAACAATGATCTGTTTCAATTTAAAAGCGATGGAATAAATTAACTAAGTTGGTTGTTGAGTTTTCTATGCATTAGCTATCATTATTTATCCTAAATTTAGCAAAGCGCATTAGAAAACACCCGCAAGTTTTTAAACAATTTTGGTTTCAAACTTATCAATAAAATCAATTCGCACCAAGTAAATAATTAAAATAGTAACTGAGTATTAATAGAAATTGCGACAATGGTTTTAATAGTATTACTATTTTTAAATAAAGTAAAACATTTTTTATTTAATAGTCACTAAATTTTTAAATCAATTCAATATCCTTTAGTAGATTTTTTCTTTCCTCTTCGCTCCACTTTTGTTCCAATTTGATTATATTTTGAGCATCGGCAAAAGGTTGTGGCTTACTCTTTACTGTGAGGCGAATATAATGATGATTAAAAATATTGAGCGCAATATGGCAGGGTTTGATATCACCAAAGTTTAGATTTCTTTGCTTTGAGCGCATGTAAATATCAAAGTCGGCAGCTTGTAATCGCTCATCCCATGTTCCCAACAATTCAATAGCTCTCCGAGTGCAAAATACACTGTGACCAACAAAACCTTCTTTAACAGCATTGTGAAAATCAAGATCTCTTTTTTTACAAAATATTTTCCAATTGCCATACATGAGCCAATGCATAGCCTTTAATGTGGCCACAGAGGTAGGGAAAACACCCAGTAGGTTTTTTGCATAGTTCCATTTTCGTCTCAACCTAATACTCGCCTCTCTGCTCTCAACCTGCTCAATACCACATGAGGTTAGTATGTCGAGTTGGTTCACCTTCATGGTTTCAAGAAGCAGTGCATCCCAACCTGGGCAAACAATTATATCGTTGTTTAAAAAAGCCATGATATGGCCTGTTGCAGCGGCAATTCCTTGATTTTGCGTGTATGGATAGGAATAGTTAAGCTGATTGCGTATCACTTTTGCTCCTATTGATTCAAAGTATTCGGCACTATTATCGCTACTGGCATTATCGATAATAATTAATTCAAAAGGAAAGGTGCTGTAACGTTGTAAACTCTCCACAAACAATTTGTTCATGGCTAACTGATTGTGTACAGCGGTAATAATACTGATCATGCTTTTTATATATACCTTGCAAAAGTATTTTTTTAGTCCATAATCAACCTTACATTTATGTTCAATGTTTGACTTTCAACTCGAAACCACTCCTTAGCCAATCACTATCATATTGATAATGTGAACATTAAGCTATATTTTTAGTTAAATAAAAGGTTTTATTTTGTATTTTATATTTTAGCACTATATTTGCAATCCCAAAAATGAGGGAGCTTAGCTCAGCTGGTTCAGAGCATCTGCCTTACAAGCAGAGGGTCACTGGTTCGAACCCAGTAGCTCCCACCAAAGCCTTACAGTTCATGTAGGGCTTTTTTTATGTAACTATTGCAACCTAGCTAATTCTTCTTCAATAATTTTAGCACAACAGGAGGGAGTATATCTTTGAGTGCTCTTTTGAATTTGTTGCCTTCTTTTTTGCGGCTAAGTTTGATTAAACTCATCTTTTCTTCCTCACTTAATCCTGTGTTTTTTAATTGGTGCTGAGCCAAGCTTGTATATCCCAATTGATTGATGATGACTGCATTTTTAATCAATTCCAAATCACTTAAATCGCCATCAAACATATAGATGGCATCACCGCAAGGAGCAAAATGTATTTCATTATTTTCACCAAAGAAAAAGCTTGGATATTCGCGGTAAGTTAAAAAATCAACAAGCGTAAAATGATGATTTCTGAGGTATAAATCTATATCTGAAAATAACGGTTGGTGCTCGTAAGTAGCAATTGTAGATACTTCTATTTTGATGAGTTTAATGAGGCCTTTCTCGAGATGGTTTTGTGCACCTTTGAGAATAGAAAGTTCGCTACCTTGCGTATCAATTTTGAGAAATTCAATCGCTTTTTTTAGTGAAAAAAATTCATCAATAGTGGTAAGATCAATATTGATTGTTTGATGGGTTGAGATTGCAGCTTGCCATTTTTTAAATTTACGGTAGTTACCAAAATGCTTATTGTAATTGTTCAAATCAGGTGCAAGCAAACTACTCATAGAGGTGTTGTTTGATATATGAAAAGAACGCTTTCCCGAGCACTCAAAAAGTCCCTTTCGGTGAAGATACAATTGGTTGAATGGATGTACGCTGTATTTTTCTTGGAGTAAATCAAACTCAATGGGATGGGGCTCAAAAGCATGTACTTCACTCAACTGTTCAATTCCATTGATACACTCAATTTTTTCCTTTGCTCCCACATCAACAAGTACAAATTCAGCAATGCCTAGTTTTTTCAAATGCTCTGCTAGCGTGCTCATTTATTCCATCAATTTGTTGGTTTCGCTAATAAACTGAAGTATTTCTTCACGTCCTTTTTTAAGCTCAGAGGAGGTAACAAAAATTTGTGGTAGCTCTTCCCAATCCTGTAAAAGAACCTTTTTATAATGTTCCAAATTTTTCGCTAAAACTACTTTGTTCAGCTTGTCTGTTTTGGTAAATACAATACAAAAAGCCAGTTGATTTTCTGCTAGCCATGTCATAAATTCTAAATCAATTTTCTGTGGGGATAACCTCGAATCAATCAATACAAATACACATAAAAGAGTGGTTCTTTTTATTAAATAATCAAGTGTAAACTTGCTCCAAACCTCAGCACTACTTTTAGATGTTTTTGCATATCCGTAACCGGGTAAATCAACTAAGTACCAAGGATTGCTTTTTTCATTAATAATAAAGTGATTAATAAGCTGTGTTTTCCCAGGTTTTGAGGATGTTTTAGCAAGCCCTTCGTGATTTACAAGCATATTAATCAAAGAAGATTTTCCCACATTACTTCTGCCTATAAAGGCATATTCTGGCTTATCGCCTTTTGGACATGCCAGGTAGTTGGTATTACTACTTATGAATTGGGCATTTTTTACTTGCATTTTATCCTTCATTTTTATGATAGGTACTTATGTGTCTTTCTTTTTTTGCAGGATAAATATCATCAATTGTTACTAAAATACCTGTTTCTTCCACTTGCCCAAAACTTTGATTTAGCGCAGTGCCAAAGGTGCGCATGCTGGGAGAAAGATTCATGTAAATATTCACAAGCGGGGGAATGTTTTCTCCTAAAGCCCGTACATTGTTGTTTAGTATTTTAAATGCTTCCTTAAAGTCAAGTCCGCTGAAAAGTGATTCGAGCTTTTCTTCCGCAGTATATATTGGAAGTGGATTAAATGGTGTCATAAGCATTTCCTTGTCAGGAAAAAATTTCTTCAGAAAATATAAAATCATATCACGCGCTTCTCTGTTGAAATCTAAATACATAGTTACTTTTCCAAAGAAGTATTTTATATCTGGATTATCTACAATGATTGTTCCCAGGCCATCCCAAATATTATCTAGAGCAAACAGTCCTTTGCGAGAATCAACCCCGGGTTGAAATTTTGGTTGCACAAATGAACGACCTAATTCAATAGTTTGAGGCATGTAATCTTTTAAAAAGCGCTCGCTAAAATTAAACATTCCAGATGTGGCAAGCTTAATATCTTGTTTGTTGTAATCAATCACATCACCACATCTAATGAAACGATACCCACCAACAATTTCTTCTTCTTTATCATTCCAAACAATCAACTGTTTGTAGCAAATAACATCTGTATCAAAATGATCAATATCGCAATCTTTACCTGTGCCACCTCCGGCAGCCCTGAAAGTTACTTCTCGAAGTCTACCAATTTCAAGCATTAAATTTGGCGAGTCGTGATTCGAAATGATGTAAATTTTATTATTCCCATTATTGGTGTTTCTAATAAATCGTTCAGGTGTTAACTCCTTTTTTAAAAGCTCCCTGTTGATAGGTTCTATAATTTTAAGCATAGGTTTAATTGAACGTTGTTGTTTATTTTTTAATAGTTGATTCGGGCAAGCGGTATACAATTTCCTTTACTTCGTGAGCCCACTGTTCATCTGATTTACTTTTGTCAAAGGTGCTGTACTTAATTGGCTTACCAAAGTATATGGTAATTTTTTGGCCTCTTTGTTTATACATTTCATCCATCAAATAAAACATTTCAATATTTGCTTTGATTCCTAATCTTTTTCGCCATCGCGATAAGTTATAAAAGAACTTGCTATTACACCCTTCAACATAAACAGGTATGATATCGCGTTGATATTGTTTTGCCTTTGTAATAAAACTTTTTTTCCACTCAAGGTCTTTGATGATACCTCCTGCTTGCTTACGAGATACAAGTCCTGCCGGAAATACAAGTGTTAATTGGTCAGAAGCGAATTGCGCATTTATCATTTTTACACTCTCTGAACCGCTTTTACCATGCTTGTTTACAGGTATAAACAAATCTTTCAGATTTTTAAATGACAATAAAATATCATTCACAATAAAACGCATATCTTGTCTAATGTGGCTGATTTTGTGCATCATTGCCAGTGCATCAAGTCCACCTAATGGATGATTAGAGGCGATAACAATACCTCCTGTATTGGGTACATTTTCAATGCCTTTTGTTTCAATCTCAACACCAAATTCTTCCAATATCTTGGCAATAAAATCAAAATTGTAGTGATGCCCGTGCCTTGCTATAAAGTCATTAACTTGATCTTGATGAATAACTCTTTTGATATAGCTGATAACAAAGCCGGGCATTGTTTTGAGTAAGCGCGGATTTTTTTCTGCAATCACTTTTTCTATTTCAATAAATTTTTCTTCCGCAGGTTTTTCTGGCATAGATATGTTTGCTGTTTTTACTGAAATTATGTTTTACTAAACAACACAAATATAACAAAGTCTTTAATTTTTTTATTAGGTTTGTGTTGCATGTCCGCCAACAATAAAGTTTTACTATTCAATCCCCGCAGTGCAAATTCAAAGTTTCGCCT
>JBILUU010000174.1:0-6196 GCA_044370815.1 Bacteroidia bacterium | reverse complement strand
TAATTAAATCCCTTTAGGAGTACATGGGGCGCCAAATACTTAAGCGACCTTTCCTTAATGGTAATTTGCTCATCCAATGATAGCAATTGAGGGTCAATGGTACTTCTGTTTACGTGGGTCTTAAACATTGTATTATCAAAAGTATGCAGCTTTATTTTCTTCTTAAAAATATCCTTTTTTAAAAATTTATCAATGGCCTCATCAATGTTATTGGTATAGCTATGCTTGGCAAAACTACCTACTACAGCACCTGCATTTACACCTGTCCAAATAGTACTATCAGCATACAATTCACGAAGCTTAAATAGTGGAGGATGAAAAAAAAGAGGACTTTGATGCGACATGCAACGAGATGTTTCAACAAGTTCATCCAAGGAATAGTTGTGCTTATTTAAGTCAAACACCATATGATTGGTGTTACAATATTTTGTTATTTGATTTCCAATATCAAAATCATAGGTATTAGGCACTCCAAATGTATATGTTTTGATGTCTTTAGATTCTTTATGTTTTAACATGAAACCTAACAGCACTCTTGAATCTACCCCGCCACTAGTAGGAACCACTACCATCTCATTATTTTCATAAAGCTGCTGCAATGAATTCATTAAAATTTGAGCACCAATCTGTATAAGTTCAGGTAAATTTTTATTGGCATATGGCAACTTGTTAATTCTGCTAAAATCAAACTCATAACGCCAATCATCAAAGGTAATATCATACCCAAATCTCAAATAAGACTCAATTTGTAATCGATTCATTGAGGGATAACTTTAAATAGGTCATTAGCCAATTTTACTACTTTAAAAGATTGATTGAATCCATTAATTTTGTGTAGCATTGAAATTTTATAATTCAACTCAGCTACTGAGAGTTCGCCAAACTTATCTCGTGTGATGCTTCTTTTTGTATTAAAACTGTCCTTATAATACTTTAAATCGCGTTTCCTCCGTTGAAAATAAAGTTTGAATTTTTTTGATAATGAAATAGGTTGAGTTTTGAATTTATTGCTAACCGATTCCATCAACTTTTGAACGATAATCTCTGAGGATTCAAAAGAAACATTATGCACAAAACTCAACCATTCTTCTCTCAGCTCATTCGATATATTATTTTGGTATTGCTTGGCATTTAAAACCTCATGAACTTTCGTTATCAATTCATCAGTAGTTGTTGCCTGTTGACTGAGGGCTACAGGTAGCCATGCTAAAATTCTGTCATCTTTTTTTGGAATAAATGAAATCACAGGAATATTGGCCAATGCGGCTTCCATGCCAGTGGTACAATCATAATGAATGACTGCCTTGGATGCAATTATCCACTTTGCAACATTACCCTCTTTAACAACATGAATATTAGGGTGGCGTTTAGATAGTTGATGATAAGCATCTTCGGACTCACTCGGATGTGCGCGAATAACAAAATTAAGTTGAGGGAATGCCTCTGCCAATTTCGACAGTGCTACTAAATAATCATTGAATACCTCCTTCAAAAAGTTAAACTTGAATAGCAATAGTTTTTTTGCCTCCGCTGAAAGAGTCTTTTCCTTTTCGTAGTATTTCAATAATTTCTCCTCCCCTACATAAGAATTAGATAGCCCAAAATTTGTATTAACGAGGATAAAATCATTATACGTATTCTTCAGTTGCTTTATATCATCTTTAAAATAGGAATGGTACTTTGATTTTAACAAGTCAAATCTGGGTTCTCCTGAAATGGTAGAATGTGTATAATTAGTCAACTTAATTATTGATTTTTGAATGGCAGTTCCAAAAATAAAATTTTCATCAAGTTGAGGCAATAAATCCTTGTTGTAACAAGATAAAATATTTTCGTCATTGTTTTTATAGTGTATTCCACCCTCTGCGTGCAGCAAAACTAGGTGATGCTTGTTGTACTTCAATTGCCGGTAAAGGACTTTTTCTTCGACAGACAAACTTTTAAAAAAATAAATACCATTTGTATGACTCAATGCCTCTGTTCTAACAGCCTTCCTCGAGCCAATTACAATTTCATACCCCTTGTTGAGGAGGTAACTTGAGAGTAATAATTTGCCATCAAGTTCACGATTTTTAGTTTCGTAAGGAAAGTATACGGTCATAAATTAGTTTTCTTTTTTTTAAGTATTTTAGATTTGATTATTGCTTTCAGGTAAACAACTTCCTCCTTGCCCAATAATTTAAACTGATAAAAAGTAAAGCAAACCGCTACAAAGATTATAATCTTGAGAATTAGTTCTGTCCAGTTAAACTCATTTTTAAACGTATGATTAAACGACAAATTAATCAGCATCACAAGCACTACACAGGTTATTGGCACTATGGTGAGCGCTTTGGCCTGTAGTTGTGAAATGGTTTCGCGTTGATGCCATAAACCCAATACAAAGTATATAAAGTACGATATCATGGTTGCAATTGCAGATCCCATTATACCCGTTGTAGGAATAAGTAAAATGTTTAAAACAATACAAATAACAGTTGCTATAAGTGCAATTTTAGAAGTAGTTCCAAATTTTTTCTTGTAAGCTAATATAGAATTAGAAATAGTAAGAAGGCCATTAAAATACACCCCCACGATAATTACACCAATTACGGGAATAGCATCAAAATATCTAGGATTAATAAATAATACAATAGCTTCCTTACTAAAAAGCAACACACCAATATTTATTAATGTTAAAAAGGCCACAAAGTAATTTATCAACTTGGATATTGTTTTAAAATCTCCTTTGTTCATGTTTTCATAAAAAATGGGGTTCCAAAGTTGTTTAACACCCAATACCAAAAACATTGGCAATTCAGCCAAATGATAACCAAATGAATAAATACCAACATCTTTCAAATTGGTCATTCGCTCGAGTATATATCGATCGGCAAGATGTAGAAATTCATATGACCATATTGCTATGATTAAGGGAAATCCAAACTTTAACTGTTTTTTTATACTTGCAAATGACCAAAGATTTCCGGCATATTTCCTGATGGTTGTAAAACTTAAGAAAAAGAAAATGATTACTGAAGGAAACATTCCTAGCACCTTTCCCATAGCACCCATTTCTAATACAATCACAAGAAATGCAGTTGTTAAAATACCAACTATCACAGAAATTGCAGAATAGATAGCCGTAATGTGCACCTTATATTGAAGCGTCATAAGGGTTACCCAAATGCGCTTAGGCTGACCAAAAAAAGCTAAAATAAGCGCAATAAGTCCAAAAGGATAAAATTTAAAATCATTGAATGCCTTTTCAAATATAAACTCACCAAAAATGAGTCCGGTAATGATAAATATGATTGGGAAAAATAAGAAAAAACGATGTGCCGAACCAATCAATTCTTTACGCTCTTCCTCATTATCGGTATCATGATAAAGACGCATAGTGGCTGATACCATCCCCGGATTATAAAACAAATTTAAAAACGTTACAACTATTGTAACCATAGCCACCGTTCCGTAATCTTCAGGTGACAAATAATATGTAAAAATTGGGATTAAAAGAAAGCTAACAAACTTAGTTGTAGAGTTGGCCAAACTCACAGCAAACGAACCCTTCAATAAAATACCACCATATTTTTTTATTCCTTCACTCATGATTGTAGTTTAACATTTGTTCAGCGATATATAAATCTAATGGCGTATCAATATCAATGGATGAATAATCATCCATTACATATTTTTTTGTTAGTTCAGATTGTATTGAATTACTTTTCAAGAGAATGTCGGATGAAAAAATATAAATAGCGCCATTGAGCTCGTACACGGCCGGACAATCCTGTCTCCTTGTAAACAAATTGGGTTTAGATGATTGTAAATACCCTGCCTCATCCTCCTCTTTCAAAGTGAAATAAGGATTGGCTTTAGTGTGTTTTACTGAAACAATTAAATCGCTTTCTTTTCCATACAAACCTGTAGCTTCTCTTATATGTTTGGCATTTCTAAAAGGCGATGTAGGCTGAAGCAAAACTATGGTATCGGGCACATAGAAATTTTCACAATAAAACTCATAGGCGTGTTTCAACACTTCAAAAGTGCCCGCTTCATCGGTAGATAAATGAGCTGGGCGCTTAAATGGAACTGACAAACCCAAACTTTTAACAACCTCAATGGTAAGATCACAATCTGTTGAAACACAAATTTGATCTTCTTCAAACACTTCTAATGCAGCATCAATGGTATACTTAATCAAAGGCATATTTCCCAACAACCTGATGTTTTTATGTGGGATGCCCTTTGAACCTCCTCTTGCGGGTATAATAACAATCGGCTTCATTAAAATTTTATACTATTAATATCCATTTGTGCCTTCTTATAATCTTCATGCTTACCAATATCCAACCAGTACCCTATTAAAGGAAAAGCTACCACTTTTTTCTTGGCTTTAATTAAGTCTTCCATCAAATCGGTAGCGTCATAAGGCTGATTTTTTTTCACGAATTCAACAACTTCCCTTTTCATTAAATATATGCCTGCATTGGAATAGTGCGTATAAGTTGGTTTTTCTTTAAAACCTGTTACTTGTTTATTCTCAACTTGCATAACTGCATATGGAATGTTTACTGTATACGGAACACATGCTACTACAAAGTCAGCCTGCTCGCGTTCCATGAAAAGAAACATCTCTTCAAAATCAATATTGGTCAACAAATCAGAGTTCATCATCAGCACATGCTCGTGTATAAAATCATTAACAAGCCCAAGTGCACCTGCAGTACCCAATGCATCCTTCTCCCACAAATAATTTATACGTATGGCTTTTTTACTGCCGTCTTTAAGATAATCAACCAATTGTTCACCAAGATACCTCACAGAAATCCATATATCATCGATACCATATTTACTCAATCTATCAATATTGTGCTCTATGATTGGTTTCTCTCCAACCATAAGTAGAGGTTTTGGCGCTGAATCTGTTAACGGACGCAATCTTTCACCCCGGCCACCGGCCATTATTAAAGCATCAACAGGCAGGTAAGATTTTTGATGTTTGAAATTAACAACATTCACAATTTGCATCAAATCATTCACCACCGGGAAAACAGAAAAATTCTTCTCTCGAAGGGCAATAATTTCTGTGAGATTATATTTACCTTGTTGTATATACTTTGGATTAGGTTGAATAAAAGATAACAAATGATCATCAAAATTAAGTCCTTTGATGAATCCTCTTCTTAAATCTCCATCTGTGAGAGATCCTTTAAGTTTATTTTCGTCATCAACAAGAAACAATATGGCATCTGAAGCCAATTGATCAAGCTTTTTCAGTGCCTCTCTAACAGGAAGATTTATGCTGGCAATATGTTTATACAGTGGCGGCATACTCCCTTTTAATTAAGTTAATAATTTGCGCTGATGGATTTTGTTGAAAATAAATATTTTCTCCTTGGTAAGTAGAGTTAACGAATTCATTCGTTTTGGCAATAATTTCATTGCTATCAAAAGGTAGATGAATAACATTAGCGCTGCACAATCTGCCTTTTTGTCTATCTCCTAAATTGAGTACATATTTATTAAAACTTGCGGCCTCAAGAATCCCGCTTGAGGTGTTTCCAATAAGTAATTTTGCATATTTCATGCAAGTGAAGTAGGATTGTGTACCAAAGTTTTCGATTAATTTTACATTATGCTTTTGCTCCGAAAGGGCCATAAATGCCTGCCTGTATATCAATCCGGCAGTGTCTGCATTGGGCATGGTAATCACTAACTGAAAAGAATTTGAAAGGCCACTTAATGCGTGTAGCATTTCCTTGCAAAATAGTTCATTCTTATCAAAGGCAACTGTTTCGGGATGCACAGTTATCAAAATAGTATGCTCATTTAAATCAATTCCCCACTTTTGATAGAATGCTTCGGGAGTTAATAGTTCAATATGCTGAATATTTTCCAAGCTTAGCGAACCAACGGTGTAAATATGTTGATCATTGGGTTGTACCAATTCTTTCAACCTTTGCATAAAAGGTTGCGCTGATACAAAATGATACTTGCTCGCCAAACTAATGCAGTGTCTGTAAATATTATCAATTGCTCCAATGGTAGTTTCGCCCCCGTGTATGTGTGCCATTGAAATACCATACGGAACAGCAGAGAGCACTGCAGCTGCCATTTCAAATCGATCGCCAAGTGCAAATACTACATCAAATCTATTTTTTTGTGCTCCCCAAAAATCAGCAAATTTTTGAGCAGTTAGGGCAAATGAACT
>JBILUU010000173.1:0-6199 GCA_044370815.1 Bacteroidia bacterium | reverse complement strand
GCTCAGTGAATTAAACCTTTTTGTATTTATAATACCCTATGGATGTTTACTGAGTCATTTATCCCAGATTACGCATTAGAAATGCGTAAACGATAAAGAAATTGTAAATCAGATTTTTATACCGATGACACTTTCAATTTAGTCCAATTACGGCTTAACCTTATTGGACTAATTTCAAGTAGTATCGGCATTAACCATTGCATATTTATTTTTTTTTTGAACTAAAAAATAAATGCAATTGGTATAACAAATCTGATAACATTTTCTATATCGGGATTAACCCAACTAAAGCAAGTAGTTCGATTTTCCAAATCTCCTATTGCTTAATTTGGGTTTATATTAAATTTGGTGAGAAAAATACTACCAAAAATATTTTTAGCTTGCGCTAATGAATTGACCGTTAAGTGGGTAGATCAAAAATAAAACTTATTCACATATCGCTATATCTGCCAATAATGTATGGGTGATGCTGTATCTTTGTAGGACAAAAATTCCATCAATACATGCAAACAGGTTCACGCATTCATAAATTATTGTTTAAAGGCAATCAAGAGACAGCTGCAGCTCCAAATAAAATTTCAATTACTGAGGTATTTAGCGAAAGAACGGGTTCCTATATTAATGAATACAAATTGTTTGTGAGTTGCTTCAATGCGATCCCAAATATGATTGAAGAATCTGAAATCAATTGCCGCAAAGCCAATTTATGGTTTGTAGAAAATTACGAGCAAGAAATAACCAATATGCATTTCATCAAAAGAAATTTACCCGGCAGTAAAAAGCCCGAGTTTGATGATATATTTTATTTTTTGTACGATGATTTAATTGTGAATTTTGATACTAATTGCAGTGAGCTTCGTTTTTTATTTCGCAAAACCAACATCGAAAAAGTAGAAACTTTAATCACTAAGTTCAAAAAGTTTAAAAGAAGACAATCGCGAGAAAATCCTGAAATTTCTTTGCTTGTAGAGGGCTCTTCAGGAATTTATACAAAAACCTTGGACATCAATAAACCCAAATTGAAGCTTGATGATAACTACAATGAAGACTTCAAAGAAATACATGATACCATTTTAAAAAGATTGAAAAGTAAAAACGACAAGGGTATTGTTTTGCTTCATGGAAAGCCCGGAACAGGTAAAACCTCTTATATCCGTTATTTGATTTCGGCTGTAAAAAAGCGCGTGGTGTTTCTGCCTCCCAATATGGCTGGTTTAATTACAAGTCCCAATCTTATCTCTATCTTAATTGATCATCCTAACTCTATTTTTGTGATTGAGGATGCCGAAAATATTGTGGTTGACCGCGAACGCGATGGTGTTTCGCCCGTATCTGCATTACTCAATGTTGCCGATGGATTGCTGGCCGACTGTTTAAATGTGCAAATCATTTGTTCGTTCAACACTGATATTACTAAAGTCGATAAGGCCATATTAAGAAAAGGCCGACTGATTGCGCGTTATGAGTTTAAAGAACTTGCCGTTGAAAAAGCGCAGCTGTTATCCAACAAGCTTGGTTTTAAAACCTCTATAACAGAGCCCATGACACTTGCTGCCATTTACAATCAAGATGAAAAAGATTTTGATAAAAGTAAGGTAGAGAAACCATTGGGTTTTCTCAAAAAGTGAAGTGTATGACAATGGGTTTACTGCCTAGTAAACTAATGTACCTGCCTTTTTTTTAGCTGTACAATTTAAAAATAACCAATATCTTTGAACTTATTACGTTTATTGGTTTGCATGAATATTTACACTCAAAAACAAAATTGGAAAATTGCACTCGGGGCGGCTGCTATCGTTATTGTAATAGCATCGTTGGCCTACACCAATTATTTGATTAAGCAAATTGCGAACGATGAAAGGTCGAAAATTAAAATTTGGGCCGAGGCCATTCAAAAAAAAGCGCGTTTGGTAAAGTACACCAACGAGCTATTCGATAAAATAAAATCAGAAGAACGCAAGCGTGTGCAAATGTGGGCCGAGGCCTCAAAAATGTTGACCATTAGCGAAAGCAGTGCCGACTTAAATTTTTATTTGAATGTGCTCGACAATAACACCACCATACCGGTTATTTTGGCCGATGATAAAGGCAACATATCATCATGGAAAAATATTGATGGCGTTGAAAATAATTTGTACGCCAATCTTACCGCAGCGCAGCAAAAAAAACTATTGAACGAATTAAGCAAAATGCGCGCACAAAAGGATTCAATTTTAATCCCATTGAGAGACAATGCCAATAACGTAATTTTTTACAGCGAGTCGAAGCTATTTAATGAGCTGCGCTATACGCTCGATGACCTCATCAAATCTTTTATCACCGAGGTGGTAAACAACTATGCAAGTGTGCCTGTGGTAATAACCGATGTAACAAAAAAAATTATTATTGCCAGCGGTAATGTGGCTCCTGCTGATTTGCAAGGGAAGGAGTATGCCGGTCAGTTAATCAGTAAAATGCGCAAGCAAAATTTGCCCATTGAAATTGATTTAGGCGAGGGCGAAAAGAATTATATTTTTTATCAAGACAGTTCATTGTTGTTGCTCATTAAATATTTTCCTTTCATTCAATTAGGTGTCATTGCTTTTCTCATTTTAATAGGATACAGCTTATTTAGCACTGCCCGCAAGGCCGAGCAAAATCAGGTTTGGGTAGGTATGGCTAAGGAAACTGCACATCAGTTGGGTACTCCATTGTCGTCACTCATTGCGTGGAACGAGCTCATGAAAGCACGTGGTGATAATCAAGATATGATTGAGATTGAAAAAGACATCAATCGGTTAGAAACAATCACCGAACGTTTTTCAAAAATTGGGTCGGTGCCACAACTCGATAAGCACAATATTAAAGAAGTACTGCAACATGCAGTAGATTACATGCGAACGCGTACTTCCAAAAAAATTGATTTTACATTGAAGGCAGATATTGAAGTACTAGTTAAGTGCAACGTGGCCTTATTTGAATGGGTAATTGAAAATTTAATTAGAAATGCTGCTGATGCCATGGAAGGGCAGGGGAAAATTAATATACATGTTTATGATCAATCTCAATTTGTATATATTGATATTGAAGATACCGGGAAAGGGATTCCTAAATCTAAATTTAAAACCGTTTTTAAGCCCGGCTATACCACCAAAAAAAGAGGTTGGGGCTTAGGTTTATCGCTCACTAAACGAATTATAGAAAACTATCACGGGGGTAAAATTTTTGTAAAAGGATCGGAAATTGATAAAGGAACCACATTTAGAATTGTGCTCAACAAGTAATGCCCGGTATTTACATTCATATTCCTTTTTGCAAACAAGCTTGTACTTATTGTGATTTTTATTTTTCAACTTCGAGTAAGTTGGTTGATGAGCTCATGCTTGGGCTACAAAAAGAAATAAAACTGCAGCAAGATTTTTTCAAACCTATAGGGAACAGCAGTATTCAAACAATTTATTTTGGAGGTGGCACTCCGTCAATAGTTTCGCCTGCACACATTAGCGCAATTATTCAAACCATTGCTACACACTTTGAACTAGCACCAGCAGTAGAGTTAACCCTTGAGGTAAATCCAGATGATTGCCAACTGTCGAACATCAAAGAGTGGATAAATATTGGTGTTAACAGAATTAGCTGTGGGGTGCAATCGTTTAACGATGCTGACCTAAAAATGATGAACCGCAGCCATAATGCCAACCAAGCAGAGAGCAGCGTAAAGCGTATGCAGGATGCGGGTTTAACAAATATCAGTATTGACCTAATTTATGGCTTACCGGGTATGACTGCTTCGCATTGGGCCGATAATCTCAATAGGGCTGCACAACTTGAGGTAACGCATCTTTCATGCTATGGACTCACCGTGGAGGAAAAAACAGTGTTGGCGCACCAAGTAAAAATCAAACAAGTAAAACTTGATGAACAAGCAGCTGCACGCGATTTTGAATATCTAATGCACTGGAGTGCACAAAATGGTTTTGAACATTACGAAATTTCAAATTTATGCAAACCGGGTTTTCGCAGCAAGCATAACAGTGCCTATTGGAAAGGAGTTCCTTACCTTGGAATAGGGCCATCGGCACATAGCTTCAACGGGCATTTTCGACAACACAATTTACCCAACATGTTTACCTATTTGAAGCAGTTGGGTGATAATCATATTCAAGCGATAGAGGAGCATTTAACACCCATTGAAAAATACCATGAGCAAATAATGATTGGTTTGCGCTTGAGCGAAGGCATCAATAAGCTTTCACTTGCTAATTATTTCGATGAGCGCATAGCCAGACACTTTAATGCCACCCTTGTAAAGCAAGTTGAAAAAAACAACATTGTGGTAAATAATGATAATTTTGCACTTACTAATCAGGGAAAATTAATTGCTGATTACATCATACAAGACTTTTTTATTTGATGAATAATTTTGACTTACACACTTCAGTTTTTTTAGGAGATAAAGCATACAAAGCCAATTTGCTTGAGCCAATAGATATCTCTGTGCCCCTGCGCAGTGGACCAAACAACATACACGCATGGTATGTAGGCGATGCAGAATTTAAAGCTGTAGAAAACGAAAATTGGATTGGTGATGTAAACAGGGGAGGAGCGGTTAATTTTAGAGATATTTATTTTAATCCTCATGGACACGGCACCCATACCGAATGTGTAGGGCATATTAGCAAGGAACAATACACGATTAATCAGTGTTTGAAACAATTTTTTTTTCCTGCACAGCTAGTTAGCATTGCCCCCGAATTGAAGCATGATGACCATATAATTACTGCCAAGCAAATAAGTCATCTATCAATCCATTCCCATGTGCAGGCATTAGTGATTCGTACATTGCCCAATAGTAGCTCAAAATTAACACAGCACTATTCAGCAAGCAATCCACCATACATTGAGGCGGAGGCCATAGCCATACTTGTTGCTGCGGGAATTAATCACCTTTTGGTTGATTTACCTTCGCTCGATCGCGAACACGATGAAGGTAAACTAGCAGCACATCATGTATTTTGGAATTATCCCAAGGAAGCAGCCCTGCATCGTACAATTACTGAATTAGTTTATGTGCCCGGTGAAGTTAACGATGGATTGTATTTACTCAATTTACAAATTAGCCCCTTCGAAAATGATGCAGCTCCTTCAAAACCGTTGTTATTTAAATTATATGACTAGTATATTTATACATTAACATGCATAGATAATTTAATGCTACCAAGAAATGCTGCTTTAATTGCGTAAATAAATTTAAATAATAAAAATGGTAAAGCTAACTTCAGTTTAACAATATATCTAACGAAGTGCCTCTGTGAAACATTTGTGTAGAGTTTAAAAGTAGTCATTCTATTCAACTTTGTTTTTTAAATCCTGCCAAATCGCATGGCTCAAAACCTTAACAGGCAAGCAATAATGAAAACCTATTCTAGAAATTTGTAAAATTGAAAAAGCTCTACATAGACATAGACGGTGTTTTACTTACCAATAAGCGGACAACAATTGCTGACTATGCAATCCAGTTTATCGACTTTATTACTACTCATTTTGACTGTTATTGGCTAACTACACACTGCAAAGGAAATATCAGTAATCCTTTGAATTACCTTTCTAAATATTTTGACAATGCGATACTTGAAAAATTACAAAAAATAAAACCAACAAACTGGACTACGCTGAAGACAGAGGCTATTGACTTTTCTTCTGACTTCATTTGGCTTGACGACAATCCTTTTGTTTCTGAAATAAATACTTTAGCAGCTCATTTTGCTAATGACAAATTAATTATTGTGAACTTGGAAAATGTTGGCGAACTAAGAAGAATAATTGAAATTCTAAAAATAAGAAATCTGACTCAGCATTAAAACCCCAGTCACAAGTTGTAATCATTGGGAAACAAAATTTTTTAATAACATCAGAGGCAACTAACTATTTTGGATTGAAGTAATAGTGAACTATTGTGAAATCCGAAATGGGTGTATGTGCTTGGCGCGATTGCAATTTGGAGAAGAAAAATGAAGTTGAGTAGGTTTCAACTGCGTAATTTGGCTAAATTTTGAATAATTGCTTTTTTGCCTATAACAGCACCTACAATAAATACGTTTTTCAATGCTGATATGAAGCTTTTTATTGGGGTTTTAAGTTTAGTATGGGCATGTTGTTTGGTGGTTCAAACAGCCGGTTTTGCAATCATATAAGCCCGTAGTAGCAAACTAATACAGAT
>JBILUU010000172.1:0-6209 GCA_044370815.1 Bacteroidia bacterium | reverse complement strand
TTGACTTAATCAATTGTTCACGAACAGCACGCACCGACTCGCGCAAAAGTATTTTACGTGGCCTTGATCGGTGTGCTAAGTAAAAGTCAATAGCAATCAACTGCTTTAATCTGTAATCATCGGCAAAAGCACATTCAGCGTATTCAATCAATCGTTCAAAAACATCAACTAAAGAATGCTTATGAAAATCACTTTTTAATACGAAATGATGTGCGAGTCCTCTGAAAAAATCGAAAATACTGTAATGCTGGCTCACATATTTTAAGGCGTTACATGCTCTTTTTTTATTCCAGTATATTTCTAGCATCTCTTCTATCATGGTGATTTCATTCAGTTCTTCACGAGATAGATAATTACTTTCTATTAGCTGATAAGGAGGCGCAGGATCAAATTTATATCCGTGAGATTCATGCTTATCGCGCACCGGAGTACCCTTTAAAAATTTGAGAAAGCCCAATTGTAATTCAGAGGGAAATAGTTTAAATACTTCTTCAAAACTGTATTTAATATCGTCTAGATAATCAAGAGGCAGGCCAACAATCAGATCCAAATGCATTTCAATTTTATGTTGCAATTGTTGAATCACCTTTCTTGTTTTGTCAAAATTTTGCTTCCTGCTCACCTCCAAATTTGCTTTTTGATTTACCGTTTGAATACCAATTTCGAATCTGAATATTCCGGGTGGAACGTGCTCATCAATGAACTTAATGATATCGGGATGCACAATATCGGCCGTAATTTCAAACTGATACACATTGCCCGGCAAATGATGTTGCAAAATAAACTTGAATATGTCAATGGTAAAATCCTTCTTTACATTGAAGGTACGATCTAAAAATTTGATTACTCTGCCATGCCTAATCAAGTGCAATAAATTATGCTTGATAGCGTGATCAGGCAAATACCTTACCTTGTTATCTAAGCTTGCCAGGCAAAACTCACATTTATAAGGACAACCTCTCGAGGTTTCAATGTAACAAACTTTGTTTTTGAGTATTTCTGCATCATCTGCCTCATAGGGATTGATATCTTTATAATGACTCAAATCGAAGGTACAAGATTGAGAAAGGTATTTTACTTCATCATCTTTTTTATGAACAAGATTGGGAATAAAATCAACGTTAGGAAACTCATCTAAAAAACGGCCAAAAGGAATTTCTCCTTCGCCTGTAATGATATAATCGATCTCGTTTAATGCAATGATTTTTTCCCACTCATAACTTACTTCAGGCCCGCCAAGTAAAATTTTAATCTCAGGCTTTACATCCTTGATAAGCTTGATTAATGAGAGCGTTTGTGTGATGTTCCAGATATAACAGCTAAATGCAAGTATATCATAGGCAACACAGCTATTAACCATACTAGTAATTTCTTCCTTGATGGAAAACTCTTTATAGGCAATATCGTGTTTGTGTTTGTTGAGGTGATATAACAATCTCACCGCAAGGTTCATGTGGATATACTTAGCATTGAGTGTGGTGAGTAAAACTTTCAATTGTAGTGGGTATAATTAGGTTTGAATTATTGATATTAACATTTATGCCCAAGGCATTAGTCATTGAAAATTTTTCCCGGGTTGAGAATACACTCCGGATCAAACAGGCTTTTAATTCCTTTTTGCAATTCGATTTGTGCGGCTGATTGGGCAATTCCCAGATAATTTTTTTGAACCAAACCTATCCCGTGTTCACCACTGATTGTACCGCCAAGTTGTACACACAATTCAAAAATCTCGGCAATTCCTTTTGGCACCTCATTGTTCCAGGCCTCATCGGATAGCTTATCTTTAATGATATTTACATGCAAATTACCATCGCCTGCATGACCGTAGCAAACCGATTTGAAGCCATATTTTTCACCAATGCGCTTCACACCTTTGAGTAATTTAGGAAGCTCGGCTCTTTTTACTACCGTATCCTCTTCCTTGTATATAGAATTACTTTTAACTGCTTCGGCTACACTTCTCCTCATTTTCCATAAGTTTTGTTTTTGGGCCTCAGAATCAGCAAACAATATTTCACCACAATCAAATTGTGATACAACATCTGCTACTATCTCTGCCTCCTTCATCAAAACATCTAGGTCGTTCCCATCCAATTCAATAAGTAGGTGCGCTTGCACCTCATCAGCAACCTCAATGCCAATTCCTTCAACATATTTTAAAGTCCAATCAATCGCATCTCTTTCCATAAACTCCATGGCACTTGGTATTATTCCCTTATAAAATACAGCAGCAACAGCAGCACAGGCTTTTTCAGCATCATTAAAGGGGACCAGCATAAGTACGTTTTTTTGAGGTAAGGGTATTAGTTTAAAAACAATTTTTGTAACAATACCCAAGGTTCCTTCACTGCCAATCATTAAATGAGTTAAACTATAACCTGTACTATTTTTAAGTGTATTAGAACCTGTCCATATAACCTCTCCTGAGGGTAAAACAACCTGTAAATTCAAGACATAATCGCGGGTTACTCCATACTTTACAGCACGAGGTCCACCGCTGCAATGAGCAATATTTCCGCCTAAAAAACAAGATCCTCGGCTTGCAGGGTCAGGAGGATAGAACAAACCTTTTTTGGCCACCTCATCTTGAAATATTTGATTGATGACACCCGGCTCAACTGTTGCTTGAAGATTGTGTTCATCAATGTCAATGATGCTGTTAAACTTTTCCATGCTAAGCACGATACCACCATACAAGGGCAGTGCCCCACCACTTAATCCGGTGCCGGCACCACGTGGAGTTACCGGAATTCGATGCTTGTTGCAATACTTCAATATAGTTGCAATTTGATTTACTTCACTTGGTTTGATAACTAAGTGCGGAATCAACCTTAAATCCTCGGTTTCATCTTTGCTATACTGATGAAGCGTTTCATGATCAGTATAAATCTGATTTTCTGCGCATATTTCCTTGAAAAATTGGATGTCTTCCGGTCCGATATCTTTATACTTCATTGAATTGAAATGATCTATTTATATTTTTTAGCGTCTTCGTCAAACAACTTTTGAAAGTGATTAATCTGTACCTTATCGCACTGCGGATTAACTTTCAATACCTGCATCAACATGATAGATAACTCGCCCGCCTTTCCTTTGTTTCCCGACATGAGTAGAATCTTGTATTGATAAAACAAAAATATGGGATTTTTAGGAAACCTTTTCAATAGTTCCTGACTATGTATTAAAGCTTTTGTTGATTGTGCTTCATCTATGTATATTTTCATTAAAAAGTAATGCGCCTCGGTGCTTAAATATTTATTACTGTTGCTAGCTGCTGTTTCAAGGAAAGATATCCCTTTTTCTCGATTGCCGCGAGGATAAAGACTCAAATATGGAACTAATAAAGGATACTGCCTTGAGGTAACCAACATGTGGTAATTATAAAGTCCTGACGATAAATAAAAAAATGGATATTTACTCTCAGCACCAAAACTTTTTTCGAGATATTTTAAGCAATTGTTTATTCTAAAAAATGCTTTGAAATAATTTTTGTTAAGTCCGTCCATTCTCGCCATATAGCCATACAAACTGATTCCTTTGTAATAATGACTATAGCCTTTATCTAATTCTTTGTTAAAATATTTTTCAGCTGACTCAAGTATTTTATTGTAATTGTTCTTGGTTGTTTTGTCGTTGATGCCGGTAATGATTTTCCACCAATAGATATTTGCCTTTAACAAACTCAATTCAACCTCCTCACCTGTTTTCATTTCAGCTGCATAAACAGCCACCAAACTATCGGCCGTTTTTAGTTTAAACTGATAACACAGATCGAGTATTTTTCCTGCTTTAACAGGCATTTCCTGTGCATGCAACTTTGATGAATGCGAAATCATTGTGCAACAGAACAAAACAGAAATAAAAAATTTTACAGGCATACCCGAGCACAAATAAACAATTTGCGAACTTATTAAATTATTAGGTTCCTTAATAAGAAAATGTTGACACCCACATCAGCTCTGTGAATAGCAACATACAACACTAATATTTTTCTTTTCTGCATCACATTAATTTACATCTTTACAAGCAAATCATGCATTATACAAATTGAAATGATAATTTTGCGTGAGAAATTTAATATCATGAATAGTGGCAGCAATTAAACCATCGATTCCAAGAGGCACGCGCGACTTTTCGCCAGCCGAAATGATGAAACGAAATTATATTTTCGATGTCATTAAAAATAGTTTTATCCGTTATGGTTTCCTACCCTTGGAAACCCCGGCAATGGAAAATTTAACCACACTAATGGGAAAATATGGAGAGGAAGGCGACCGGCTCATATTTAAAATCCTAAACTCAGGTGATTATTTGAAAGATACCCCTATTGAAAAAGGTACAACCTTGGGAGTAGACTCAAAAAATTTACTCCCACAAATTTCTGAAAAAGCCCTGCGCTATGATTTGACAGTTCCCTTTGCAAGATATGTGGTGATGCATAAAAATGAGATTCAGTTCCCTTTCAAGCGATTTCAAATTCAACCGGTGTGGCGTGCCGACCGTCCTCAAAAAGGCAGGTATAGGGAGTTTTATCAGTGCGATGCCGATGTTATTGGGAGCAACTCACTCCTTAATGAATTTGAATTGATACAAATTTTAGATGATGTTTTTACCGCACTCAATATTGCTGTTACCATCAAAATCAACAATCGAAAAATACTTTCAGGCATTGCTGAATTTATAGGAGCGCCCGAGCTCATTACCGATATAACAGTTGCCATCGATAAGCTCGATAAAATAGGGAAGGATAAAGTATTGGATGAACTCAAAGAAAAAGGCTTGAATGATGCAGCTTTATCGAAGGTTGCTCCATTACTAGCGTTCAAACCTGTAACTGTGATGGGCGATGAAACTATTTCCTACCTCAATCAATTGATTGGAGACACAGCTATTGGAAAAAAAGGTTTAGAAGAGCTTGCGGCTGTTTTCAGTTACACTGTTAAAATACCGCTTCAGAGCGCCAAATTTGAATTTGATTTAACCTTGGCTCGAGGACTCAACTATTACACAGGAGCTATCTTTGAAGTAAAGCTCAATGAGCCACGCAGCAATTTTAGCGGAAGCTTATCGGGCGGTGGCCGATACGATGACTTAACCGGAATTTTTGGCGTACCTAATTTATCGGGTGTGGGCATTTCATTTGGCGCAGACAGAATATACGATGTGATGGAAGAACTACAACTTTTCCCTCCAGCAAGCATGAACAGTGTTAGATTGATGATTGCCAATTTTGGATCGGTTGGTATGGAATTATGCTTGCGATTGCTCCATCAAATCAGACAACAAGGAATTGCAGCGATTTACTATCCTGAAGAGGTAAAAATGAAAAAACAATTTGAATATGCCAATGCACTTCATATACCCTATGTAATGATTGTTGGGGAAGATGAAATGAAACAAGAGAAGGTATCTTTAAAAGATATGAAAACAGGGGAACAAGAGCTGCTGAGCATTCATCAACTTATTACAAAGCTTAAAGGAAAAAATTAATATATTAAAAAGTCCAATCATACATGCATCTTATTACAAACGAAACGCTCACCTTTGAAAGCATAGCCGAGATCATTGCTAACAACATACCGCTTCAATTATCACCTGCATCAAAAGAAAAAATAATTCATTGCAGGCAATATCTCGACCAAAAGATAAAAACACAATCAACTCCTATTTATGGGATCAACACTGGATTTGGCTCCTTGTATAATGTATCGATAGAGGAAAAAGATCTTTCGCAACTGCAAAAAAATTTGATGATGTCGCATGCATGCGGAACCGGTGAACAAGTGCCACTGGAAATTGTGAAGTTGATGTTATTGCTAAAGATACAATCTCTCAGCTATGGAAAATCGGCAGTGCAATTGGTTACAGTTGAACGTTTGATAGATTTTTATAATCACGATATCCTGCCTGTAGTTTACACACAAGGCTCCTTAGGAGCTTCAGGTGATTTATCACCTCTGGCACATCTGTGTTTACCTTTGCTAGGCCTCGGTGAAGTAAATTATAAAAACGAAAAAAAATCGGCTGCAGAAGTGTTGCAAATTTTGAATTTAGAACCAATTGAATTGCAATCAAAAGAGGGTTTGGCATTATTAAATGGCACACAGTTTATGAGCGCTTATGGCACATGGTGTTTGTTGCATGCAAAAAAACTAAGTATTGTGGCTGATTATTGCGGAGCCGTTTCTTTAGAAGGATTTGATGGA
>JBILUU010000171.1:0-6235 GCA_044370815.1 Bacteroidia bacterium | reverse complement strand
AAACAATGCATGGGCTTTTTTATTGCTTTATTTGTTATGAAAAAAATGCACTATACAGTATGCCTAATCTCAATGCTAGCATTTGCGTGCATGGTAAAGAAAGCCCCAACAAGCAATACAAATTCTGTGGAAACAACTACTAACAATGTCGACATCACTGATAAAACCTTAGGCAAAGTATCTCACAAATACAGGTCGGCAGGATGCAAAACGGTGATAGAGGTTAGGCGCGAAGGGGAGGAGCTACAAACCTTGATACCCAAAGATGTATTGCCTGCATCCTTGGATGTTGATGGGAAAGAAATTTATTTTAATTATAGAGTGCTACGCATGCCACAACCCGCAGGTTGCACGGTAGGACAACCTGCAGAAATAACCGATGCTGTAAAAAAATAGCAGTAAAGTTTTGCTCCTAAGAGCATAATTTCAATAATTGCTTACGTGAGCATGCCACCGCAAACATTGATACATTGTCCGGTGATGTAGGCGCTCATATTGCTTCCTAAAAATACACATAAATTAGCCACATCATCTACGTTTCCACCTCTCTTCATCGGGATGGCATCTCTCCAACCCTGTACTGTTTTTTCATCAAGCACAGCGGTCATTTCTGTTTCTATGAATCCGGGGGCAACAGCATTACAACGGATGTTGCGAGAGCCTAACTCCAAAGCCATCGATTTGGTAAAGCCAATAATTCCCGCCTTGGATGCGGCATAGTTGGCTTGACCGGCATTCCCTTTTACCCCAACCACAGAACTGATGTTTATGATTGAGCCGCTTCTTTGTTTCAACATAATTCTTTGCACTGCTTTGGTGATGTTGAACACCGATTTTAAATTGGTTTTAATTACTTCATCAAAGTTTTCTTCTGACATCCGCATGAGCAAACCGTCTCTTGTTATTCCTGCATTATTTACTACGATGTCAATTGTGCCAAAATCGGCCACCATTTGATTGATGAGCTCATCGGCTGCCTTAAATTCAGCTGCATCGGATCGATAGCCCTTGGCTAGCACGCCAAATGCTTTCAGTTCGTTTTCTAATTCCAAACCCTTTTCAACCGATGAGAGGTAGGTAAAGGCTACATTGGCACCATGTTCGGCAAACTTAAGTGCAATACCTCTTCCAATTCCTCTTGATGCACCTGTAATGAGGGCAGATTTTCCTTCGAGTAGTTTCATAAAATGCAGTATTTGTATTTATTCGGTTACCACGCCCATGGCGCAGAATTTTTTAATTCTTTTTTCTATTCTTTCATCTGCCGTTAAGGCATCTAATTTTTCCAACTGTTTCTTTACCTCGGCTTTCACTATTTTATGGGCTTCGGCCACATTGGTATGCGCACCTCCAAGCGGTTCTTTAATGATACCGTCAACTAGTTTATTGGCAAACATATCTGAAGCTGTGAGCTTAAGCGCTTCGGCAGCCCGTTCTTTAAAGTCCCAACTTCTCCATAAAATACTCGAGCACGATTCAGGAGAAATAACCGAGTACCAAGTGTTTTCTAACATCAGCACCTTATCGCCAATACCAATACCCAGGGCACCGCCTGATGCACCCTCACCAATGATGATGCATATCACGGGCACTTTTAATTGTGCCATTTCTATGAGGTTGCGCGCAATGGCTTCACCTTGCCCGCGTTCCTCTGCTTCCAACCCAGGATAAGCACCAGGGGTGTCAATAAAGGTAACAATGGGTTTATTGAATTTTTCGGCCAATTTCATCAATCTTAAGGCCTTTCTGTATCCCTCAGGATTCGGCATCCCAAAATTACGGTACTGCCTCATTTTGGTGTTGATACCTTTTTGCTGTCCAATAAACATCACGGTTCTTCCATCGAGTGAGCCAAATCCACCAACCATCGCCTTGTCGTCTTTTACGGTGCGGTCGCCATGCAATTCAATCCATGTGTTATCGCTTAAGGCATTGATATAACTAATGGCATAAGGCCGGTCAGGGTGACGACTAACCATTACACGCTGCCAAGGAGTTAGGTTTTCGTAAACCTCCTTGCGGGCTACCTTAATTTTATCATCTAAATCTTTGATTGTTTTGGAAACATCTACACCGCTTTTTGCTGCTACCTGCTCAACTTTCTCACGCTGTTCCAAAAGTTCGGCAATCGGTTTTTCAAAATCTAACATGGTTACCATATCTTATGATGATTAATAGGGGCGCTAAAATACAAAAATATATATTTATTGAAGGAAATCAATTTGTCGATCAATAGCTAAACATAAACATCATAAATATAAATCCCCTCGATTTATTTGTTTGGCATTAATTTAATATTTTTATTCTCAATGTGTTAACATTTTATATCAATGCTTTTTAATGGCTCAATTTGTATTTCTGCGGCTGATTTTATACCTTGTTCAAAATTTATGTCTAGAATGACTGAACTATTGGATAAAATAAACGAGGTTTTAAAAAGCATGAATTACTCTTTTGAGGATTTGGCAGAGCATCTCGGCATGAATTCACAAGAGCTCAGAAAGTCAATCGAGGATAGGAAGTTAGAGTTAAGAACACTCGAATTCATTTCTAAGGAGTTAAGGATTCCATTATACAGTTTTTTTCGAAGCGATGATTTTTCGAATGCCAATATTGTTGAAGAAGATACGTTCTATAAAAATAAAATCAATCAATTGATTGTAGAACAATTGGAGGTAGAAAATGCCATGATGAGGAAAGAAATTGATTTATTGAAGAAACAATTACAAAGCTGCGAAAACAAGCTAAGAGTATTTTTGTAAAATGAAAAAGTTAAGGAATATCATACAAGTTGCTCCAATTCAGACTATTTGCCTGATATTGACGCTATTGCTATATTCCTGCAGCGAGAAAAAGTCAAGGCGCATTCTGATTAAGCCGCAGGCCATTACCAAGGAGAAACAAATTGATGAGGCACAACTTATTGTTCCATCAGAAAAAACAGGCATTGTTGATTCCTTCTTTACGGCTATTAGTGCTAACAATGCTTTTAACGGGGCTGTTTTAGTTACAGTTGATGATAAAATCATATATAAAAAGGCCTTTGGTTACGCCAATTTCAACACAAAAGATACGCTCACCGAAAATTCTATCTTTCAACTGGCATCGGTATCCAAGCAGTTTACTGCTGTTTCCATCATGATGCTGAAAGAGCAAGGGCTGTTGTCATACAACGATTTGGTGACGCGCTTTTTTCCTGATTTTCCTTATAAAGGAATTACAGTTAAAATGTTGCTTTCTCACCGTTCTGGCTTGCCAAACTACATGTACTTTTGCGATGAATTTTATCAAAATAAAAATATTCCACTTACCAACTCGGGGATGCTCGACCTCATGATCAAGAATAAACCGCCCGAGTATTTCCCCCCCGATAAGAAATTTAATTACTGCAACACCAATTATTGCCTGTTGGCAGCCATCGTAGAAAATGTGAGCAAAATGTCTTTCGCGAGCTTTGTTTCCAAAAATATTTTTAAGCCTATTGGCATGCATTATTCTTTCATTGGTAATCAAGACAGTGCCAAGTATGCACAATATGTGGCTGCCGGCCACGATGAACAAAATAAACCCATCAAGTGGGATTATATGGATGGGATTTTAGGTGATAAAGGGGTGTTTAGTTGTGTGAATGATTTAAATAAGTGGAACATGGCGCTTTACAGTGGCAAAATTATCAAGGAGTATACGCTAGCTGATGCCATGAAGCCGGCTAATGCCGATATGATTGGCTCGCGAAATTATGGTTATGGATGGAGGATTAAATTCCTTGCCGATAAAACACCTTTGTTTTACCACGGTGGCTGGTGGAAAGGTTACAACACCTACTTTATGCGCAACCCCAAGGATCACAGTGCCATCATTATTTTGAGCAATAAGGTGAATTGGAGCTTTAATTCTATTACTTCCTTTATCCCTCGCTTTTATAATCAAAAGCCGAGCAAGGAGATAGAAACAATTTAAGGCTGCTTAGTTTTCTGTTTCCTCGAAAACAATGCCGTAGCCGGCAAGTTCCTCTAAAATGGGTAGGTACAAATCGGGCATAACCGGAATTTGCACACCCCGCAAATGAATGCTTCCGTTAATTAATCTTCTTACAGCCATTGCTAGGGGCAGCCCTACCGTTTTGGCCATAGCTGTTTTAATACTGTCTTCACCAGTTACCACCAGCGTGCTCGACAGCTTTTTACGCTTTCCGGTGGAGGTATGGTATTCAAACAAATGTTGCATCACCACCATATCTTTATCATGTGGTGCAAGCAGCCATTTTTGTTCAAGCAGATTTTGCAGCACCTTTGCGGGTGTGGCTTGCTTTAACCTAATGAGCTCATCAGAAAGAATACCTGTCCATGTAATCATTTTAATGATTGGATCATCGGCCTTTCGACTGGTAAATTCGCATAGTCTTTGCAATAAATTGTTTCCTGTGCCGGGTATAAAGGAGGCCGCAAATTTTCCGTAGGAAGTTTGATCTTCTATATCAATGGTAATACTATCATCGGTTAATCCAAGTAAAACAAATACCTGCCATGCCTCACAAAAGTGATGTTGACGCAGTGTGCCGCGTACCATACTTTCAATATCTTCGATTCCATAATGTGCCCTATAACTTAAACTATCTCGGTTGGCATAGGCATCAAACTTGCCGTAGCCTTCAATCTCAATAACTTCGCTAGAGGCGAAAAGTCGATGATATGGTAAATATTTATAATTCCCATGTTCAAGAAACTTGGCTGTGCTTTGTCCGGCTAAAATGACATTGCGCGGATTCCATGAGAATTTATATCCCCATGGATTGTCATTACTTTCAGGGGCAACCAAGCCTCCACAAAAAGATTTAAATGAGTTTACTGTTCCTCCATTTGATTTTATCTCATGAATTATTTTCATGGCCGACATGTGATCTATACCAGGGTCAAGGCCAATTTCATTGAGTAGCAATACATCATTTTTAATTGCGGCTTCATTCAAACTAGCTATATCTTGAGAAACATAAGAAGCAGTAATCAAATGTTTACTCAATTCAACACATGCTTTGGCAACAGGAAAATGCATGAATGCGGGCAACATTGAAATTACAATATCCGCTGCCCCTATCTGCTTTAACCTGTCGTTTTCGTTATTGATGTCAAGTGAAATGGCCTTGCTATTTGGCCTACCTTGCGTTTTTAAATAGGCTGCCTCTTCACTTAAATCTGCAACCGTTAACTCATAATTTTCTGCAACAGCATAATTTAATAGGTAATCAATTAAGTAACCTGATGATTTTCCAGCGCCAATCAATAATAATTTTTTCATTCATTTATAAAGTTTCCGTCCTTCATAATTAGTTTTCTGTTAGCCATTGAAGCCAATTCACTATTATGGGTGACAATTATAAAAGTTTGACCAAATTCTTGTTGCAGCTTTACAAATAAAGCATGTAATTCGGCCGAGTTTTTTGCATCAAGATTACCCGAAGGTTCATCTGCCATCACCACTAAAGGTTTATTGATGAGCGCCCTTGCTACAGCAACGCGTTGTTGTTCGCCACCCGAAAGCTCGGCAGGCTTGTGCATAGCGCGATGTTCCAGCCCCATGAGTTTGAGTAAATCATGAGCTCTGTTTTGGCATTCGTTTACAGGAAGCTTAGCAATAAAAGCAGGGATACAAATATTTTCAAGTGCAGTAAATTCGGGCAGCAGGTGATGAAACTGAAAAACAAAACCAATTTTTTGATTTCGAAATTGAGCAAGCTGCTTATCTTGCAATTTAAATATTTCTTGCTCATCAATCACCAATGAGCCTGTATCTGCTTTCTCAAGTGTTCCAAGTATATGAAGTAAGGTAGATTTGCCTGCTCCAGAAGCTCCAGTGATACTTACCATTTCACCTCTTTCAACACTAATATCAACGTGGTTTAAAACCGTCAGTTGTTTTCCGCTGTCGTAGTGTTTACTAATATTTTTTGCTTCAATTAATTTCAATTTTATTTTTTGATGGACAAAGTTATCAATAATTTTGGAAGTGATGAATTGTGGACATAGCCCATTAGATGTATCCATTTTGACTCACTAATATTATAACAATAGGATTTATAAATGATGTCAATAGCTTATATAGCATACAACGGTTAATACCGATATTACTTGAAAAATAATTCAGCAAGGTACAGAAGTTCGACTAAATTGAAAGCATAATCAGTATAAAATTGGTGCAGAGCAGAAGTTGTGTTAAACCCGAATTAATCAGTAGAAGT
>JBILUU010000007.1:0-20588 GCA_044370815.1 Bacteroidia bacterium | reverse complement strand
AAAATGTAGTTAGATGGAATTAATCAATAGAGGTTACGAATGTAACGTACTAGTGATTTTATTAGGGCAATCCCGCTTAGCAGGTGTTTTCAATCCATTGAATCAATGGATTGAATTACAGCTGTTTCAGCGATTCCGCATTTTCTAATGCGGAATTTGGGTTGATTCAATGGATTGAATTACAGCTGTTTGAGCGATTCCGCATTTTCTAATGCGGAATTTGGGATAAAAGAAATACCCTTATTTTTATGTTGCCCAAAGTAGGTGACCTTCAATAAAAAAAGTCCAACATTTGCTGGACTTTTTTATCAGTAGATTTGATAAAACGACAACCTTGGTAGTAATTAGGCTGCTTTGCCTGCTGCTTTTTTAGAGGCATAAGCATTTGCAGCGGCACGCACCCATGCACCATTTTTATCTGCATCAACCCTAGCTTTTAGGCGCTTTTTATTGCAAGGGCCATTTCCGGCAATGACATCAAAAAACTCTTGCCAATTGATTTCTCCGTGCTCATAATGCCCTGTTGTTTCATTGAATTTTAAGTCCTTATCAGGAATTGTCAATCCTAAGAAATCAGCTTGTGGAACAGTCCTATCTATAAAGCGTTGTCTAATTTCATCATTAGTTTCAAGCTTTACTTTCCATCTCATCAACTGCTCAGTATTTGGGGAGTTTGCATCCGATGGGCCGAGCATCATTATAGCAGGCCACCACCAACGATTGAGTGCATCTTGAGCCATGGCTTTTTGCTCAGGAGTTCCTTTAGACAGCGTAAGCATAATCTCATATCCCTGTCTGTTGTGAAAACTTTCTTCTTTACAAATTCTTACCATAGCTCTTGAGTAAGGACCATAAGAACCTTTCGCCAACATGGTTTGATTCATGATTGCTGCGCCATCAACCAACCATCCGATTGCTCCAATATCGGCCCAAGTAAGAGATGGGTAGTTAAATATACTAGAATATTTGGCCTTTCCTGTAAATAATTGATCGAGCAACTCAGTTCTATCTATACCAAGTGTTTCAGCAGCGCTGTATAAATAAAGGCCATGTCCGGCTTCATCTTGTACCTTGGCCAATAAAACAGCTTTCCTTCGCAAACTTGGGGCGCGGGTAATCCAATTACCCTCAGGCAGCATTCCTACAATTTCTGAGTGAGCATGCTGGCTCATCATTCTAATAAGTTGCTTTCTGTATGCTTCTGGCATCCAATCTTTAGGCTCAATTTTGAGGCCTTTATCAATTTTTTCTTGAAATTTTGCTAATAAAATCGGGTCTTCCATGAGATCGTTTATTTTTTGTTATAACAACTGATGCTTGCTTAATGTTTTTTCGTATTCAAATTTTATGTCCTTGATATTTAACTGCAAGGTAGTGGTTCCATTGAATTCATTTTCTTCAACTGTGAAGCAAATGTCAAAAGTACCCTTTTCCGATACTGAACCATATTTGTCAGCTGCATTGAATGCAATAGCAGGAAAACATAATCTGGTATCTTCTTGATAAATATCTAATTTAAGATGATTGTTGCCAACTATTCTGGCATATCCCTTATCGCTTACTCCTCTGGCTAAAAAAACAGGAGCCATGTTACCTGGACCAAACGGAGCAAGCTGTTTTAAAATGCGTAAGAATTTAGCATCCAAGTCAGTCAATTTTATTTCTGCGTCAATCTCCACTTCGGGTGTTAACAGATGGTCTTCTATGGTTGCAGAAACAATTTGCTCAAACTTTTCAATAAATGAAGGAATGTTTTCTGTTTTTAGTGTAAGCCCGGCAGCATATTTATGTCCTCCGTATTGTTCGAGCAAATCGCTGCAGGCTTCTATTGCCTTATACACATCAAAATCTTTAACAGAGCGAGCTGAACCAGTTGCCATGCCGTTTGATGAGGTGAGCACAATGGTTGGGCGATAAAACTTTTCGGTAAGGCGCGATGCAACAATACCAACTACACCCTTGTGCCATTCAGGATGATATACCACCGTGCTTTTTTTGAGATGACTGTTTTTATCTTCTTCAACCATGCTAAAGGCATGCTTGGTAATATGCTGATCTAAGGTTTTTCTTTCTGAATTGGTGTTATTAATTTCTTCACCTGAAGATAATGCATCCTCCGGATTATCGGAAATCAGTAATTCCACCGCAGTGTTACCGCTGGCAATTCTGCCTGCCGCGTTTATGCGAGGGGCAATAGTAAAAACGATGTCACTAATGCTTAATTTTTTATTGAATGCAGCAAGTTTAAGAATCGCATCAAAGCCTCTCCGCCTTCTTTGATTTAACACTTGAAGTCCATAAAAAGCCAGTATTCTGTTCTCGTCAACAATTGGTACGATGTCTGCTGCAATGCTCACTGCCACGAGGTCTAAGTACTCCATCAAAGATTCTTGAGGAATATTATTTCTAATTGCATAAGCTTGTATGAGTTTAAAACCTATGCCACAGCCCGACAACTCATTGAAAGGGTAATTGCTGTTCTCCAATTTTGGGTCAAGTACTGCTACAGCGTTGGGTATTTGCTCACCGGGTAAGTGATGATCGCAAATAATAAAATCAATTCCCTTATTGTTGGCATAATCAATTTTATCAACGGATTTGATTCCGCAGTCAAGCGCAATAATAAGCTTAAAATGATGCTCCTTGGCATAGTCAATGCCTCTGAATGAAATCCCGTAACCTTCTTCATAACGGTCCGGAATATAGAAATCTACGTTTGGATAAATATTTTTGAAGAACGAAAAGACTAGAGCTACTGCAGTGGTTCCGTCAACATCGTAATCACCGTAAATTAATATCTTCTCTTGTTGATTGATGGCACTATCAATTCTGTCTATTGCCTCTTGCATCCCATTCATCAGGAAAGGGTTATGTAACTGAGAAAGATCAGGCCTGAAAAATTCTTTTGCTTGCTCCCAATTCTTTATTCCTCTAAGATACAGTATTCTACTTAACAAGGGTTTAACGCCCAATTGTAAACTCAGTAATCCAATAACAGCTCTGTCAACATCTTCCTGTAAACTCCATCTCTTATTCATGTGTGTATTGGTTAATAAGCTATCAAAAATTGTTTGAGCATAAATAGAAATAAAACGCTAAAATAAGGGTAAAAAATCACATAAAAAAAAAAGGGTAGAAATTTTCTACCCTTTTGTGTTCTTTATAAAAATTAGAAGAATATCGCTCTTCTGTCTTCGATGTCTGCCTTGTCTTTTAATGCCTCGAAAACCTCATAGTCAACTCGTTGTCTTACGGAGTTGCCTATGTTGTCAGCATTAGCTTTATAGTTATCTGTTGATGGTGTTGCTTCAGTAAATTCGGTTACATAATATACAAAAACGGCATTGTCGCCTTTGCTGGCTTTACTCATGGTTTTTGCTTTTGAACCAAAAGTTGCACCAACAATTTCCGCTTCACGTCCATAGCTACCTAATACCCCGTTGATGAAACTCTGATTAGGAGCCGTTTCAACCTGTAAATTCATCTTTTGAGCCAATTGTTCAATGGTACTCACTCCCTTCATTTTTGACTCAAAATCTGCAATATATTTTTCAGCCTTTTTTTGTTTTTTGGCTTCTAATTCAACTTGTTCTTTTACTTCTTCAAGTGGCAGGATTCCTTTCTCTTTAATTTTTGTTAGCATCGCTACAAGATATCTTTCCCCAACTTGAAACACAGGAGAAACTTCCTCTTTCTTGGCACCATATACCCAACGCACAACATCTCTAGCATTTTCTATTCCGTTGAAGTTACGATCAATTTCTCTGATGTACTCTGCACTTCTTTTGTTTAGTCCTTGCTCCTTAGAAGCTTTTTCGAAAAGTTCCTTACTATTGTTCTTTCCTGCGAATTCACTTGCTTTACCATAGTAGAATTGGTAGGTTGCAGAACTTGGAGTTGAAGCACGGTCAACAACTGAAATCAGCAATCTCCTTGACTCTTTGGATTTATCCATCACCTCAATTAAATGAATCCCAAACTGGCTTTCAACAATTTGTAAATCACCTTTTTTTCCTTCGAAGCAAGCATCATTAAATGGTTTTACCATCATACCTTCCTTAAACCACCCAAGGTCACCACCTTTGGCTCCCGATCCAGGGTCCTTTGAGAATACCTTTGCTAAATCCTCAAATTTCTTTCCCCCTTTAATGGCTGTTTTTAAGCTATCGGCTCTTTCTTTAGCTTTCTTGGAATCACCATTAACTATCGATATCAAAATATGTCTTGCCTTTACAGAGTCAGGTAACATTTTTATACCTGAAAGTTTAGCTATTTTGAAAGAATTTCCTTCAGGGTATGGCCCAACTACGGTACCAAGTGGAGATCTAGATAAACTATCGAAGTAAACAAATCCCGCATTGGCTCCTATGAGCTTGTCAGTATATCTTGTATCTGCATTTTGATTAACAAAATCTGAATCAACTTCGGCAACAGCAAATTCTGCTTTTAATTTGTCTAAGTTTTCGGCTAAAGATCTTCTGTCATCGTTTGAAGGAACAACATTAAATTCTATATAGTCAATCCCACGAACTGTTTCTCTTTGTTTGTATTTACTTTTGTTTTCGTTGTAATATTTCTTTAAATCATCTTCGGAAACTGTGATAGTGCTATCAGGAATATCACTGTATTTTTTTGCTACGTAAACAATGTTGGCGGTTCTTCCGGTGCCTAAAAAGTTTCTTTGAGCCTCTGCTTTTGTAACATATAAGCCTTTCTTAATCATGGCAGTATACTTCTGTGAAACTCTTTCATCTTTGATGGCTTGTTCAAAAACAATCCATCTGTTTTTGGTTTCTCCAGTTTCATCCTTATCCATGTTTTTGAGGAAATTAATCACGTTTACAGGACTAAATTCATTGGTTTTTTGATCGGTGAATGCTTGCTTAATTTGTGGGTGAGGATCCTTTCCTTGAACCATATCAAATAATTCGTCTTCACTAACGGCAATGCCTATTTTCTCATACCTTGGTTTTACAACGTAATCCACAAGTAATTGATTCCAAACCTGAGCACGCAAATTTTCACGAGTGTTCTCATCGAGGGTAGATTTTTGACTTTGAGCTTTTTGATTGTTCTCGGCCATATCTAATTTACTCTGAAATTCTTCAATGCTTACATCGTTGTCGTTGATAATCGCAATTTTACTGCGATCGGAGGCTGAGAGCCCCTTGCGGGATTCCAAAGCACTTTCTAGAATAAATATCAATAAAGCAACAGCAATAATTGTAACAAGTAATCCGGAGCGATTGCGGATTTTAGTAAGTAAGGTCATCTTTTATCAGTGTTAATTAAATTTTAGGGGTGCGAATATACAAATTGTTGACAAAATTCCGTAATCACTTTTGCAAATTCCTTAAAATTAATAAAAAAGTGTGCTATAGTAACAGTTTGGATAGGCAATATGAGGAGAAAAATAGGAATAGTTTAATTGCTTAAGTTTTAATTCTAACAAAGGAGATGCAAAATGGATTTTAACACAGGTGATTAAACGGAATGAAAATACCGTATGTTATTTTAGTAAAATCTCTTTCAATTTGATGAAGCTCAGGTAAGGGCCTTCAATGCTGGCATAATTTACCAACCATGCCGGTATACTGCCACCGGGGTCAATGTCGAGGGTGTAGGTTACATGGGTGTAATTTTTTTTAAGAGGAACCAACTTCCACTCTGAAACTGATTTTGGTACCCTAACTTTACCTTGAACAAGTGGTTTAAGATGAGGCTCGCTTATCGCCTTTACAGTCCAAACACCACTGGCTGTATCTAACTTGGCTGTTAAATGCAGGACCAAATCTCGGTTACTCACAGGCCAAGGCGCATAGGTTTCACCATAATAGATTATTTCTCTTTGGCTTATTTTTTTTATGGGCACAGATTGTACTGTGTTGTATACCCATTCTTTATGCCTTGAGACATCAAAAATTAGTTCAAGCATTTTTTCCGGACTAACTGCAATTTCAGACTCAGCCTTGAGCAGATTGAAAGGTGAATATTGATTGTGTTTAGTGTAAACTTTAACGCCACCTTTATCTTTTCGTAACTTCCAAGCTTGCGCTGAACAATGCAAGCAAACCAAGCAACATAAGAGTATCAAAAGATTTTTCAAGCGAAATAGTCTAATAAAAAGAAGATTAAGAAAATAACACTTGCAAATCCATTGGTGGTAAAAAAGGCAAGATTCACCTTTGATAAATCATCTTCTTTTACTAAGGTATGCTGGTAAACCAAAAGAAATGAAAATATTCCCCAACCTACGAAGTAATACATAGAACTGCCTAACAAAAATCCAGGTAGAATTAAAACTGCTGAGGATAAAAAATGAATAAAACGAGATAGTTTGAGGGCTCCGCTGCGGCCGAGCAACACCGGAATTGACCGTAATCGCTGCGATTTATCAAACTCATCGTCTTGAAGGGCATAAATGATATCGAACCCACCTACCCAAAATAAGATGGAAATAGAAAATAATATAGGTACAAGGTTAAAATAACCAGCAGCAGCAAGAAATGCACCCAAAGGCGCCAAACTTAGACCAACGCCAAGTATAAAATGGCAAAGTGCAGTAAATCGTTTTGTCATACTGTAGCCTAAAATAACGATTATAGCAACAGGGGATAAGTAGAAGCATATTTCATTAATAAACTTCGTAGTAATCACAAACAAAACTACATTGATGATGACAAAAAACAAAGCTGCTTTAGCACTGATAACACCTGACGGAATTTCTCTTACAAATGTTCTAGGATTTACCTTGTCAAAATTTCTGTCGGCATATCTGTTAAATGCCATTGCTGCATTCCTCGCAAAAACCATGCATAGTAATACCTTGCCAAAAAGAATATAATCGAAAGAGAGCTCATTGACTTCTATCGCAGCAAAATAACCTACAACAGCAAAAGGCAAGGCGAAAACAGTATGACTGAATTTTACAAGTGATAAGTAGTTTAAAATGGTAATTTTGGGCATTGTAGAATTTACTGTGGTTGTATCAAAAGAATTTTGAAAGTGTCCTACTAACAATAATTCAGCTCACAAGTTTAAAAAAGGAATAACTTTTTGTGATTTTTGGGGCTAACAGGCACGTTGGTGAGAAAAACATAAAGGATTGTATAACACTACTTTTAAGAGGATTTGGGTATGTTTTCCTTTATCCTTTCTTCCCTTGGCCCCCTGTTATGTATGATCAAACCATTTAAGAAGTTTCTAAGTATTTGATCTCCGCATTCTTTGTACTTGGGATGATCCTCGTTTCTGAAAAATGAGTTCAACTCACTGATACTAGCATTAAAATTAGCTAATAGTAAAATTTTTTGTATGTCTTCAGTAGTAAGCTTTAGTGCCACTCTGAGCTTCTTCAAAACATCATTATTCGATAACATCTTTATTACTTTTTGAGTTCGACCGCAAATTTGCAAAATAAATGAAGAGTTTATGCCACAATCTATCGCTCAAAAATTAATTTCAAGGGTAGTTTTCAAAAAAACTTATAAACATTTCTTCTTTTAGTGTTGATAAAAATGACCTTTAGATTGTAAATTGTTGAGTCGTGATTATAATGAGCAAACTTATATTTGCGCACCATTTTTTTTTCATGCGTATCTTTTTCACGTTTTGTTTGTACATAGTTGTGCAGTCTGTTTTTGCACAAAATAGTGATTGTTCGTCAGCATTTTTGCTTACAGATACGATATTAATACAAACCGAGAGACCACTTGGTGGGGGCAAATTTAAGGAGCTTGTACAACCCAAAAGGTATGATTCAACATCTTTTAAAAGTGAAAAGAACAGTAAATGGTATATCATTAGAAACACCACCACCAACAAGCTAAAATTAAAATTCCAGATTATTCCGTTCAATGTTAACGATGATTATGACTTTATGATTTTTAACGCTTCTGCTGAAGGCTTTTGCGATTCTATAAAAGTAGCAGGTAAAGTTAAAGCGCTGCGTTCAAATATATCTAGGAATGATAAAGCAATTAAAAGCATTACCGGATTGAGTGATGGCAATGATACCGCTTTTGTTGGAATAGGATTGGGAAATTCATTTTGTAGTCCGCTAACAATGGAATCACAGAAAGATTACATGCTCGTTATATGCAGTGATCGAAATCCTTTACAAGGTTTTACCATCAAGCTCAACTACGAACGTGTAAATACCAATTCAGCCGCTGCCGACAGTCTATTAGCTAGAATGGAGGCAGAATCAAAGAGAAGTCGCAACAAGCTGCAATTTTATTTTGCAGATGCAGATTCGAAACAAATAGTGGATGCCGATGCTGTTGTGCGGACGGCTCAAATTGATACTGGTTTTGTAGTGTCGGGTTATGCTTCTTACAATATCCCTTTCAAGTCTCAAACCGATGTTATGGCAATTGCCACTGGTTTTTTGATTGAAAAAAAGAATTATGATTTAGCGACCGACTCGATGTCGGTATCCGATACTATTTTTCTGAAGAAAATTGTTCCTGATGCCTACCTGAATATTATACCTTTTTATTTTGAAGGCAACACTAATACCCTTTTACCCAAATCAAAACCTGCCTTACAATCTTTATTGCTTTTTCTGCAAAAAAATCCCACTGTGAAAATAGAAATACAAGGGCATGCCAACGGACCTAAAAGAAGAAATCTAAGAGAGTTCAGAAGACTAAGTGAAAACCGTGCTGAGGCAATTAAAAAGTATCTAACTTTTGAAGGGATAGATAAAAAAAGACTTTCGGTAGAGGGGTTTGGTAACTCAATGATGTTATACCCCGATCCACAAACTGAGCAGGAGAGCGAACTTAATAGGAGGGTGGAGATAAAAATTATTGCCCTCGAATAACGGTTTGAATTCATAATTTGGTAAGCTTTGTTTTGCCAATACTTCGTTGATCGAGAATTCTGTAATTGATAGTTTGCGTACTTTTTATTTGCGGATAGCAGCAATTTGCTGAAGATTAAAAAAGATTTTTGAGCTGAAGGGCTTATCTGGCGGCCCATTTAACAACACATTACAGAGTTGTTTTAATTATGCTCAAAAACCACTTCACTTGCGAATTAAATAAAATCCTTTTCTTTGCCTTTTTGAATCGTGAAATTTTAATTGTGAAACATGAGTAAAAATTTAGTGATTGTTGAGTCACCGGCCAAGGCCAAAACCATTGAAGGATTTCTCGGAAACGACTTTGTGGTGAAATCCAGCTTTGGACACGTGCGCGATTTAGTCAAGAAGGGTTTGGGCGTTGATGTGAATAATAAATTTTTGCCCAACTATGAGATTTCTGAGGAGAAGGTTAAGGTGGTTAATGAACTCAGAAAATATGCTTCAAAAGCAGAGATAGTTTGGCTTGCAACTGATGAGGATCGCGAAGGAGAAGCTATTTCATGGCATTTGTTTGAAACACTTGGACTTAATAATAGTAATACAAAACGAATTGTATTCCACGAAATCACTCCGAGTGCCATCAAAAACGCCATCAAAAATCCTCGCAGTATTGATATCAATCTTGTTGATGCGCAGCAGGCAAGAAGAATACTTGATCGTTTGGTTGGATTTGAGCTATCTCCTGTACTATGGAAAAAAGTGAAACCCTCACTATCAGCAGGTCGCGTGCAGTCGGTTGCTGTTCGACTCATCGTTGAGCGTGAAAGGGAAATCAATAACTTTGTTTCTGAAAACTATTATAAAATAACAGCTGTTTTCACCACCGAGAAAGGCGATACGTTTAAGGCAGATATTGCCAGGAGAATAGGAGGAATAGAAGAGGCATCCAAAATTCTTGAATCATTTAAAGGCGCACATTTTAAAGTTGCAGATTTGCAAACATCACCTGCAAAAAAGACACCCGCTGCGCCATTCACAACTTCAACATTGCAGCAAGAAGCAAGTCGAAAACTGGGCTTTTCTGTTTCTCAAACAATGAGCGTTGCACAAAGACTTTACGAGAGCGGTAAAATCACTTACATGAGAACCGACTCAGTAAACCTCTCTGAAACTGCCTTGATCGCTTCAAAAGAAGAAATTTTAAAGTCCTTTGGCCAACAATATCATCATGAAAGACAGTTTAAAACCAAGTCAAAGAGCGCACAAGAAGCGCATGAGGCCATAAGGCCAACCTATTTTAATATACAACGTATTGATGGCGACAATCAAGAAAAGAAACTTTACGAATTGATTTGGAAAAGAACTGTAGCATCTCAAATGAGCGATGCACAGCTTGAAAAAACCAATGTTCAGATCAAGAATAACAATAACAATGAAAGTTTTGTAGCCAACGGAGAGGTGCTTAAATTCGATGGCTTTCTCAAATTATACATTGAGTCTACCGATGATGAGAATGTTGAGGAGCAAGAGGGAATGCTGCCTTTAATGAAGGTCAACGATAATTTGAATTACTCCGAGATCAAGGCCACTGAAAAGTTTACCTATCACCCTCCACGTTACACAGAAGCCGCATTAGTAAAAAAGTTGGAAGAACTAGGCATTGGCCGTCCTTCTACCTATGCCCCCACTATTTCAACTGTGCAAAAAAGAGGATACGTTGTGAAAGAGGATAGGGAAGGAGTGAAAAGAAATTATCACGTGTTATTGCTTAAAAACAATGCACTGAACACCAATACTGAAACAATGAATACAGGAGCCGAGCGCTCCAAATTATTCCCAACCGATATAGGGATTGTTGTTACCGATTTTTTAACGGCCAACTTCGATGAAATTATGGACTACAACTTTACAGCTGTTGTAGAGAAAGAGTTTGATGAGATTGCCGAGGGAAAATTGAAGTGGCAGAAAATGTTGGAGAGTTTTTATAAACCCTTTCATATTCATGTCGAAAATACAGTTGAAAACTCTGATAGGGCATCCGGTGAGCGTATGTTAGGCACTGATCCTACATCAGGTAAAAATGTATATGCCCGAATCGGACGTTTTGGTCCAGTGATTCAGATAGGTGATGCCGATGCGGAAGATAAACCCAAATTTGCAAGTCTAAACTCCAATCAACGCTTAGAAAGTATTACTCTTGAGGACGCTTTGGAGTTGTTTAAATTACCAAGAATTGCAGGGTTATTTGAGAACAAGGAAATGATAGTGGCATCAGGTCGTTTTGGCCCTTACGTAAGGCATGACGGAGCATTTTATTCACTCACAAAGGAAGATGATCCTATGACCATAAGCACAGATCGTGCTATTGAATTGATTCAGGCAAAGAGAAAAAAAGACAGCGAAAGAGTTATTAGTGAATTTAAAGACCACAACATACAGGTGCTCAATGGGCGCTGGGGGCCATACATAGCCGCCAATGACAAAAATTATAAAATTCCTAAAGGCAGCAAAGAGGCAAGGGAACTCACATTAGATGATTGTTTAACAATAATTGGTTCATCAGAAGGTACACCGCAAAGAAATGCTGCCTCTCGAAAAAAAGTAGCTGTTGCAGCACCTGTAAAATCGGCAAAAAAAGCAGCAAAGTCAACAACTAAATCAACAAAAAGTGCCGCTCCAAAGAAGGCTGCGGCCAAAAAATCTACGCCAACAAAAAAATCAAACACCAAAAAATAAATAGTTTTGGACATTTCAGTTTTTTTTAAGCCGCTTGATATTGATGAGATAAGCGAGGGAATTGAGTATCAACCTTCTCAATTGGGAACTTCAATAAAAAAAAATATTAGTAATGCTGATTTTCCCTCCGTTGAAGAGTGCAGAATTGCCATTATTGGCGTGAAGGAAGGCAGAGGTTCAATTGTTAACCATGGTTGCTCCGATGGCCCCGATGTTATTCGCAGGCATTTGTACAAACTCTGGGGCTTGGGCAATCTCTTTCAAATTGTAGACCTAGGGAATATTGAACCCGGTCATCGTGTGGAAGACACCTATTTTGCCCTCTCATCAACCATAGAGTATTTGGTAAAGGTTAATATTTTACCGGTTATTTTAGGAGGTGGGCAAGATCTCACTTTTGCCAATTACAAAGGGTATCAAAATTTAGAGCAACTTGTCAATCTAGTGTCAGTTGATGCTGATTTTAATTTGGGTTTTATCGATGATGAATTAGATGCCAAAACGTATTTAAGCAAAATAATTTTACACCAACCTAACTATCTCTTCAATTACAGCAATATTGGTTATCAAACCTATTTTGTTGAACCTGCCGCCATTGAATTAATGCAAAAACTGTTTTTCGACAGCTATCGCTTAGGATTGGTAAGGGCAAACTTAGAGGAGACTGAACCTATTGTGAGAAATGCCGATATCGTTTCATTTGATATTTCGGCTGTCAGAAATAGCGATGCCCCCGGAAACGCAAATGCGGGACCCAATGGATTTACGGGTGAGGAGTTTTGTCAAATAGCCCGCTATGCAGGGCTAAGCGATAAAGTTACTTCTGTGGGATTTTACGAGTATAGTCCAGTATTTGATGACCGCGAGGTTACGGCACATTTAATTGCTCAAGCATTGTGGTGTTTTATTGAGGGGGTAAGCCAAAGAAAAAATGATTTACCGGTTAGTTCGCACCCTGATTTCCTAAAGTATAGGGTGTTTGTAAATGAAAGTAAACACGAAATAGTTTTTTATAAAAGCAATAAAAGCGACCGCTGGTGGATGGAGGTGCCCTATCCAAACAACAAATCTAAGTATGAAAGACATCATTTGGTGCCTTGTTCCTATACCGATTACCAGATTGCCTGCAATGAGGGGATGCCCGACAGGTGGTGGCAAACCTATCAAAAGTTAATTTAATTTCCTGTAGGTTTAATTTCGTTTAAATTAACAATTATTTTGCCGATTAAACATATTATTGTTAAAAAGATTTGCAATTTTCAAAATTCATTCTTTTCTTTACCGACTGAATTTTTAAGACAGAACATTACACCATAAAAAAATTAAAAATCAAAACTAACAGTATGAAGAAAATTATAACTTCAGTAATACTAGCCATTGGCGGTTTTCAGGCACTTGCACAACAAGATCCTCAGTTTAGTCAGCAGATGTTTACACGTTTGTCAACCAATGCAGGTTTTGCCGGAGCAAGCGAGTATTTGTGTGCAACAGTAATGAATCGTCAACAATGGGTGGGTTTTGACGGTGCACCCAAAACAACGCTAGTTTCAATTGATGCTCCCATAAAACTGATGGGTGGTGATCATGTAATTGGTGTTGGAGCAACAATTATTGCCGATAAGTTAGGATTTGAAAATACCTTTTCAGGAAAATTAGCCGCTGCATACCGATTGTCAGTTTTCGGAGGTAGTTTAGGTCTAGGTCTTGATTTCGGAATTCTTAATAAATCTGTGAGTGGTAAATTTATTGCCATTCAACAAAACGATAATTTAATCCCTCAGGCAGCAGTGAGCGACAAGGCAATGGATCTTGGTTTCGGTGCTCATTTTCATATCCCGGGGAAAATGTATGTTGGTATTTCAGGTGTGCATTTGTTGGCTCCAAAATTACAAGGAACTAACTTAGAATATCTAATGGCACGTCACTATTACGTTACCGCAGGTTATGAATATGAAGTAATGCCTGATATTGTGATCCGTCCTAACTTTTTATTGAAAACTGATGCAGCTTCCACTCAATTAGATATCAATGCTAATGTTCTATATCAAAATATGGTTTGGGCAGGCTTGTCCTACCGTTTGCAAGATGCTATCGTGCCAATGTTGGGATATCAAGGAACGCTTGCTAACGGGAAAGGAAATTATAGAGTAGGTTATTCGTATGATTTAACACTATCAAATATTAAACGATACAGCAGTGGTTCTCATGAAATCATGCTCGGGTTCTGTTACAACATCACGCCACCTAAGAAAATTACCAGATATAAAAACCCAAGATTCTTATAATTATTAAATTTTTTGAAACCTAAATTAAAGACACTTCGTAAAGGGCCTTTACATACAATTTTTTAGAATCCTAAAATCTAAATTTTACAAAATGAAACAAATCTACAATAAGCTTCACATTTCAAACAAAAATGCAGCTCAGTTTCATTAATTGTATCCAATTTAATTTAATAAAAATGAAGAAGTTATTTTCTTTACTTGCAGTGGGTGCACTGCTTTTTACCTCATGTTCAAATGAAGGTAATGGTCAGTTAGTTGGCGTGCAAAATCGCCAAGCTTGGTATGACCTCGATCCATTTGGGATGCTCTACATTAAAATGGGCAGCTACACCATGGGTCCCGGAGATCAAGATGTACCATTTGCACAAACCACCCAAGCCAAAACTGTTTCCGTGCAGGCATTCTACATGGATGAAACAGAAATCACTAATAATGAGTATCGTCAATTCGTATATTGGGTTCGCGACTCTATTGCCCGCAGAACATTGGGCGAGGCAGGTAATGATAATTTCCTTGTATCGCAAGATATATATGGTGAAGACATCACCCCCGGTCCACAGATCAATTGGGAAGAAAAATTGAAATATACCTCTCCAGAGGCGCGCGAAGGATTAAATGACATGTATCTTCCAGAAAATGAAAGATTCTATCGTAGGAAAGAAATCGATACTAGAAAATTAATGTTTGAATACTATTGGTTGGATTTACGCGAGGCAGCAAGACGTTCAAATCGTGAACAAGGTTTAACTGATCGATCTGTTTTTTTAAAGAAAGATGTGATTAATGTGTATCCTGATACACTAGCTTGGATACATGATTTCACATATTCATTCAACGAACCAATGACAAATATGTACTTCTGGCATCCTGCCTATGATGAGTATCCGGTTGTTGGTGTAACTTGGAAGCAAGCAAGAGCATTTTGTATTTGGAGAACCCAATTGATGAATAGTTTCCTTGTAAATGTAGAAGTGCCTATGGTACAAGATTTCAGGCTTCCTACCGAGAGTGAGTGGGAGTATGCAGCACGCGGTGGTCTGAGCCATTCTCCGTATCCTTGGGGAGGTCCTTACATTAGAAATCAAAGAGGTTGTTTTCTTGCCAATTTCAAGCCAATGCGTGGTAATTATACCGATGATGGAGGTTTTCATACGGTGCGCGTAGCCACATACAATCCAAACAATTTCGGGCTGTATGAAATGGCTGGAAACGTTGCAGAATGGACAAACAATGCCTATGATGAGTCAGCATATAACTTCGCTCATGACCTTAATATGGATTATCAGTATGAGGCCAACGAAAACGATCTGCCGGCACTAAAAAGAAAGGTAATTCGCGGAGGTTCTTGGAAAGATATTTCCTACTACACACAAGTAGGAACAAGAACCTATGAATACCAAGATACCGCAAAATGTTACATCGGTTTCCGTTGTGTAATGTCTTATCTCGGAAGAGGTAAAGGTATGGATGTTTCAACTAATTAATATAACCAAAACAAACCAAACAAATAATTCGACCTAATCAATTAATCAACTTTAAATTTTAAAAAACTATGGGATTCATTCAAACACTTCAGTCAAAAAAAGGTAAAACTTTTATGGGTTATCTTTATGGATGGGGAGCAGCTATCGTAATCGTTGGAGCTATGTTTAAAATTCAGCACTGGCCAGGAGCTGGTCCGATGCTTGTAGCTGGATTATCTATTGAGGCTATCATTTTCTTCTTTTCAGCTTTTGAGCCTATTCACGAGGAAACAGATTGGAGTTTGGTTTATCCTGAATTACGTGGTATGCATGATGATGAGGATGGTGGACATGGGCACGGTCACAAAGAAGTGAAAAAATCTTCTAAAGATCCAATAGCTCAAGAACTTGACAAAATGTTGGAGGAAGCAAAGATTGGTCCTGAGTTAATTGAAAGCTTAGGGGCAGGAATGCGCAGCTTAAGTGAACAAGCAGGTAAAATGAACAACATTGCAGATGCTTCTGTGGCAACTTCATCTTTCGTTAAAGAGGTTGAAGGTGCAACTCAAAATATGAGTGAGTTAAGCAAGAGCTACGTGAAAGCCACAGCTTCTTTAGCCGATTTATCAAACACCAACATCGATGGTCAAGCTTATGGTGAGCAATTGCAACAAGTTTCCAAAAATTTGAGCGCATTGAATGCAGTTTATGAATTGCAGTTACAAGGATCAAGCGAGCACCTTAAGGCAACAAATAAAATGTACGAAGGCATTGAATCGCTTTACAGAAATCTTCAAGACTCTGTTCAGGATACAAACAAATACAAAGAAGAAATTGGAAAGTTAGCAACTAACTTGGGTGCCTTGAATACCGTATATGGTAACATGCTATCTGCCATGAACTTTAACAGATAATTATTTTCTAACGAATCATTAATATTTTAAGAAAATGGCAGGAGGCAAACTACCCCCACGACAGAAGATGATAGGTATGATGTACCTGGTATTAACGGCATTGTTAGCAATGAACGTTTCCAAGTCCATACTAGATGCCTTTGTAATTGTAAATGAGGGTTTGGAAAGAACCAATGAAAACTTTGATAAAAAGAATGGTAAACTTTACACCGATTTTAAAAGTGCATTGGACAAAGACCCTAATAAAACCAAACCATATTATGAGAGGGCTCAGAAAGCAAAGAAACTTTCAAAAGAGTTGAATGAATATATTGAAGCGGTTAAAAAACTGGTAATCGAAAAGACCGATAAAAAAGAAAAGGCAGTTGCCGATACTATCAGTTTGAAGTATGTTGACGCTAAGGATAACTATGACGTTCCTACTGAAGTTTTGATTGGAAGTGAGCCTGCTACTCCTAAAACTGGAGAATTTACAGCGCTAGATTTAAAGCAGCGTGTAGCCAAGTACAGAGATGAAATGATAAAATTGTTTGATGACAAAAAATTGTTTTTGCCTGCAGATAAAAAGGATATGGAGATGAAGCTTAAGGGAGGTTTGGATCTTCCTGATGGTGTAGAGAATGGTGTAAAAGCCGGCTGGGAGGTTGTTAATTTTTATCACTTACCTTTGGCAGCTGTTGTGGTAAATCTTACCGCACTTCAATCTCAGGTATCAAATGCTGAGGTAGATGTGGTAACAAAACTTTTATCAGCAGTTTCGGCTACCGATTTTAAATTTGACAAACTTCAGGCCAAAGTTATTGCTCCTTCAAGTGTGTTGATTCAGGGTGATGAATATAAAGCTGATGTTTTGTTGGTAGCCTCAAATAGTACCAGTAATCCAAAGATTTTATTGTGTGCGGTTGATACATCAAAAAATGATGGTGAAACAGATCCTAGACTAAATAAAAATGATCCGGGCAAAGAAATCCCTGTGTCAGGCGGTGTTGGTAAATACAAAATCGGTACAGGCGCTACAGGTGAACAAAAATGGAGCGGTGTCATTCAGGTAGAAAAACCGGGAGGGACAGGGTTCAACTACTATCCTTTTGCTGCAAGTTATATTGTAACTCCTCCTGCATTAGTTGTATCTCCTACAAAAATGAACGTACTATATGTTGGTGTCGACAATCCGGTTGATATTTCAGTCCCAGGATATGCCCCTGAATTGGTTACGCCCAACATTACCGGTGGTAGCATTGTTCCTGACCCAGCTAAAAAAGGTTCTTACATTGTAAGATGTCCAAAAGAATCAAAAGAAGCTAGTATTGGAGTAAATGTGAAGCAAGGTTCTTCAAGTAAGCCACTGCAAGGGAGTTTCAAATTCCGTGTGAAGCCATTACCGGATCCAATTGCCAAGGTAGGTGGAAAAGAATCGGGCGGTGTACTTACTAAAAGTTTGTTGCTTGCTTCTGGTGGTGTTGCAGCTGTAATGAAAGGGTTTGACTTTGATTTAAAAGTTACTGTTGCATCCTACACTGTGGCTTTGAACGTTGGAGGTGAGTTCAAGTCTGCCAGTGCTACAGGATATAACTTCAGTCCGGAAGTAAATGCTTTGCTTCAAAAAGTAAAGAATAACGGAAGGGTAATTTTTGAAGATATCAAAGTGAGAATGCCTGATGGAACAACAAGAACACTTCCTCCGGTGACCTTGAAAGTAAACGGTTAGTCTTAATCTAAAATATAAAGATATGAAAACCTTGTTCAAAAAATTAGTTTTGTTTGTCATCATTTGTTTATCGGTGATGTCGAATAGTGCAAAAGCACAATCTAATATATTAGATGGTGTGTACGTTAAAGAGCATACAATTGAGCGCAGGGTTATTCCATATACGTACCTCAGAGAGGCAGATGTAATGTGGAGTAAAAGGGTTTGGAGAATCATTGATTTACGCGAGAAGATAAATCATGATATGTATTTTCCTATTGACGTTATTGCCGGAAGAAAAAGTTTGATGCAAGTGATTTGGGATGGAGTTACCAAAGATGGCTCAATCACTGCTTATAATGATGAAAACGATGGTGATTTTACCACTCAGTTATCCAAAACCGATTTGGATAATAAGTACAATACCTGGGACACTTCTCAGGTTGAGGATCCGGGAACTGGAGAATTGGTAGAAAAGGTAACACAACGTCAATTTATTCCCTCTGAAGTTAAACAGTTGAGAGTGAAAGAAGATTGGTTCTTTGACCGTCAGCGATCTGTAATGGATGTTAGGATAATTGGTCTAGCTCCAATTCGTTTTTTCCAAAAGAATGGTGAAGAACGCATGGAAACTATGTTTTGGATATATTATCCTGAAGCCAGATTTGCTTTTGTAAGTGCTGAGGTATATAATAAAGGCAACGATGCAGAAAGAAGAACTTATGAAGATATCTTTTGGAAGAGACGCTTCGGAAGTTACATATACAAAGAGTCGAATGTATACAATAGACGAATTAATACATACATGAGTGGTCTTGATGCGCTATTGGAAGCTGAAAAAATTAAAGACGATATTTTCAATATTGAACACGATCTTTGGGAATATTAAAAATGTAAAAAAAAGGAGGATTTAATCCTCCTTTTTTTTTACCCATTTTTCTGATTGATGATGATCTTTTTATGGGTTTAGCATATTATATAGTGTTACACCTAATTGAATATCTTGCTTCATCTGAAAGCAATTAACAGTGGTTGTTCACACTTTTATGATTAGTTTAATTGTAAGACTGTTTAGAACGAAAAATTAATTGAATATTCGCAAATAATTTTTCTCATTTAACGGCCTATGCAATCTACACATTCAAATATTGGAACTAATTACAAAGCCCTTTTTACGCTGGTTACAGTGTTTTTCTTTTGGGGATTTGTTGCTGCCAGTAATGATATATTAATTCCTGTATTTAAAAAAGCATTTACTTTAACACAAGGTCAAAGTCAGTTAGTTTCATTGGCGTTTTATATTGCTTACACAGTTGGTTCGTTGATCTACATGGGTATTTCACTACTCATGGGGCAAGATATCATCAATAAATTGGGATATAAGAATTCACTTGCGCTTGGACTCACGATTTCTGCCATGGGTACTTTATTATTTTATCCAGCAGCTAATAATCAATCGTTTGAGTTAATGCTAACAGGATTATTTATAGTTGCACTAGGTTTTTCCTTACAACAAACCGTGGCCAATCCTTTAGCCATTTCATTAGGTCCAACAAGAACAGGTTCACAGCGCCTCACACTTGCAGGTGGTGTAAATAATTTTGGAACAAGCATTGGCCCGTTGGTGGTTAGTTTTGCAATCTTTGGCGCAGGCAATGCTAATGATTCAACTATGAGTATTGAAGGTGTGAAAATACCATACTTGATATTAGGATTGGCATTTTTACTTGTAGCTGTAATGCTCAAATTATCTAGTTTGCCCGACCGGCCTGATGTTGTTGTTGATAGCAAAAAAGAAGAGATAGCCGACAGGGGATCTGCATTAAAGTATCCACAATTAGTTTTGGGAATGATTGCCATTTTCGTATATGTGGGAGTAGAGGTTTCAACAGCCAGTAATTTACCGGCATACATGGAAAAATATTTAGGATTTCAAACAAAAGAGATAGCACCATATATTTCGTTATACTGGGCAAGTTTAATGATTGGAAGATGGGCGGGTGCTGTGGAGGTATTGAGCGACAATGCCAAATACCAAAAGATCTTGAAAGTTTTAATGCCATACTTGGCTTTTGTTTTGTTTTTATTGGTGAATGCCATTGCGGGACACACCTTAGCGCCATTTTATATGTATGCTTTGGTGGTATTGGTATTAATAGCAGCCGATTTTCTTAGTAAAGGTAATCCATGGAGGATGTTATTCATTTTCTCTGTGCTTGGAGTGATAGGAATTGCTTTGGGTATGTGGGGCGAAGGCATGTTGAGTGTGTATGCTTTCACAAGTGTAGGTTTGTTTTGCAGCACACTTTGGCCATGTATTTTCGCACTTGCCATTAGTGGCTTGGGAAAACATACTAGTCAAGGCAGTAGTTTACTAATTATGATGATTATGGGTGGCGGAATAGTTAGTTGGTTGCAAGGGTATGTGGCCGATCAAACTAATATTCAAATGAGCTATTGGGTTGGTATATGTTGTTTTGTTTACCTTGCATTTTACGCTCTTAAGGTCAAAGATATTTTAAGAAAACAAGGAATTACTTTTGATGAAAAAACAGTTTTATAATGCCAAATTAACCCGAATTAATCAGTAGAAGTTACGTATGTAACGCACTAGTGATTTTATGAGGGCAATCCCGCTTAGCAGGTGTTTTCAATCCATTGAACCAATGGATTGAATTACATCTGTTTTAGCGA
>JBILUU010000233.1:0-4895 GCA_044370815.1 Bacteroidia bacterium | reverse complement strand
TAAGTGCGAAAACGAATTGTTTTTTTATCATAAGTAAGTTGATTAGGCTCGCAAAATACGAAATAATTTTTTCAACAAGCGGACAATCTTTTACCAAGTGTCTTATACACTAACCTTTATTATTACCATCGCAGTTTTGAGAATAAATAGATTTATTTTCTATTCAGCCTCAAGCGCCCCTCTGATAATTATTGGTTGTTTGTTTACCAATGGTTCTTACCAAATTTTTTATGTATGCACATACCTCTCCTCAAAAGGAACATTGGTGGCCTCGCATTTAACAGTGATTTCACCATCTTCTATTTTTCCGTACAGATTGATTCCATATGCCTATCAAACTGATGTATAGAGGGATCATTGATTGTTCCTTCAGTATCTATGGATTTATAGCAATGATTTATAAATCTCTAATTTTGGGAAGAATTGACAATTGAAAGAGTAATATAAACTCGCTTAATATCCTACAATATGGAAAAAGAGAAGCCCATGTAAAAATATAAGCCCAACTAATTTTGGCCAACTATAATAAGTGATGCAAACTCGTTTTCCATCTTTTTCATGAAATCTTTTTACATTTGTTTGGTTGCGGCATTATTGCATAATCATGTTACACATACTGAGTATCTTAACCCTTTGTTTCCTGAACATAAAAGTGAAAAAGGCCCTTTTACTTAAACCCCCTCAATAGTTTTTTATTTTTATGGCAAATGGAAAATTTAGGATTTATTCATGATTTTTCGCTCTTAATTGTTGATGCTGTTCAAAATTTGATGCGAATGATAAACGCTGATTTACCCAATTATTAGCATTGCTAATCAATAGAACACTGTTTTCATGTTGACTCCGATGCAAGTGTAATGATGCTTTAAGTAATGAATAAATGTTAGAAGCGCCCAATTATGACTTATCACTAAATTTTACAAAACAACAAAAGTAAGCTATGGCAATACCATTTGCATTTTCAGAGACAATTTCTGTATTGACTTAACCACTATCTCGGTAACCTAATATTGATCGAAAGAAAAAAAACATGGCGTAAAAAATTATTTCAGTTGATAATAACAAGTCATGTTTAAACCTGTTGTCCACAAATATGCTGTAACAGGTGTGTCAACAATCTGAAGTATTCCATATCTCAACATTGGTTCGATTCGAATATTTATTTTGTTATTTAATCTATAGTCAATCCCAGCGCTTATCAATGGTGAAATATTAAGCACCTTGAAGCTGAATACCTGTTCATTGGTGTTCCTTTGCTTGGAACCATCTGTATTTTCTGAAATTTTGGTTTGGGTTGCATTAAGTAAAAGGTTGGTTGTGATGCCTGCACTTGTAATAAATTGAAAACGCTTGTGCCCAAAACTTAAGATTGCTCTCATAGGAATATCCAAATAATTATGATTGTAAATCATCAATTTAGATGGCGTTGAAATTATTACTGCGTTGCTGGGATAAACGATGCCATTCCTCGGTGCAATTTGTTCTGCAAAAACCAAATTCGAATAACCATTAGAATTAGCATAACCCTTACTTGAATATTGCAAACCCACCTCAATTCCGAAATATTTTGAAATATTATAGCAAATATTTAGGCCTGCAGTGTAGCCTAACTTGGCTTCTTCATTTTTGTTCCTCAATTCAATTATTTGGGCACTTGTAGTACTCCCATCATTATTCAGCAATGTGCGGTAACAATAATCAGAAGACACATTCACTCCCAACAAAAGTCGCTTGTATTTTGTTGCCTGTGCTTTTGGGTTAATGGTATCTTGCCCGTATGACACAATTGAAATTATCATTGCTGCTGCTAAATAGAGTTGTCTCATTTTATTTTCATTTATTTTAAACTTTACATCTAATCTCCAAGCCAGGCGTAACAATGCTGACTAACGTTTTTGCGCTTGGCAAAGGTAACTGAACTATACATCAGATATCATTCGAAGAGCTACATTTCAAAAATACGAAAAATTTTACCCAAATCTCAAAACCGCCAATTTGGGGTCGGTGCAATTGCAGCTCTTTTACTTTCATTTTTATATCCTAATAATAGGCAGTTGCGCAATTTAACCAGAATTAATCAGTAGCAGCTGTTTATGCAATTACCTATTTTCTAATGCGCATTTGGGTTATACTTTCTACGGAAAATATTTATTCATTAGCATGTAGTCAATATTGTCAGCTTGCGAATGGCACGATATACAAGAACTTCCTTTTTTAGAAGCGGACTCAACCACTGTTCCATCAGCATTAATATAGCCCCAAACCCATCCCTTTGCGTCAGCGTCTGCGTTTCCTGACTTTTTATAAAGAATTGCATAGCGTCCAAGTGTAGTTGAATTATCATGTAATTCCTTAACAATCAGAGACCCTTCTGGAAAAATTGCACCTGCCTGTATTTTTCCGTTCGAATCAAGTTTACTCGCGGCAATGGCATTGTAGCGAGTCCTAAGCAAAGATTGCGGGTGTGCACTTCCTGAACTTTTATCTAATAATGTACCAGAGTTTTTATACCACACAAAACCACTTGTTGTTTTTGACATTTCATAAAGTTCTTTGTCTACTCCTTCGGCTTCTTTCTCTTTTTTGCATGAGTTGATTGTCCATATTGTAGCAAGGCTAAAAAACATCGTAACAATTATTTTTTGTTTGTTTTTCATTTTGTTTTTTTACGATTTAATGCCAAATAACGTAGAAATTTTCAGAATATTATTACTTCGAAAAAGTTCTATGCGAATTAATTAGTAGAAGTTATAGATGCATCAAACTTTTGAAGGAAAGATAGTTCAATAAAATTTCACTGTTTCTATTGCACAATCTTAATTTCAGATGTTTCAGCGATTCCGAAAATTGTAACGCGGAATCTAGGTAAATTAAGATCAAGGCTAACTATTTTGCAAAGCCATACCCTGCACCAACAAATTCTGAAGTGCCGGTAAATTTATTTACATGGTTAAAATCAACAACACCGGTTTCAGATGCTTTAAATTTTCGGGCAAAGGGCCCTGCATCATAAATGCCAATAGTAGGATCCACTTGATAGGTGTGCTTAACTCTATTAGCTGTTTCTATCATATCACCTATAGATCCATGAATATCCGTGAATAAAATGTCTTGCTTATATGTCCAAATGATGACCGCTGTTCCTCCATCAGAATCAGTCAGCAAATTTAATAGACGATAATCCACATAGCCTTCTTGCTGATATGAACTCCATATTGGAATCTCAGGAGAATATGGATTTGAAGACTCTTTTTTCACTTGAGGGCAGTACCTATTTGCACTGTATTTTGACTTTTTCATCATCAAATAATTACCATTTAAATCCAATTCAGATAATTTCCATTGACGACAAAATGCTATATTTTGACCCAATCCATCTGTTGGCTCGCACAAATCAGATTTCTTCTCATAATGAATGCTGCCTTGATTTATTCTCGACAAACTTCTCTCAAATACTAAAACATAAGCATCATCAGGGAGTATTCTAAAAAAATTATTGGTGTAAGGGTGAACAAAACCGGAGGTTAAATCATGATCCATAAAAAATTGATTAATGCCGTGAACTCCTTCAATACTATTAATACCGAGCGCTAGACGAGCTTTAGCCCTCGGAAATAATTTAACCTCGGCATATTTCAAAGCTTTCGTTTTAAAGGGTATTTGCCCTGAAGCACTCGAATTTTTACCATATTCAACTATACTTGCATGTATGCTATTTTCATAATTCTCTTTTTTATAGTCCCAAAATTTAGAAACACCAGTTTTGAAGAAATTTAAAATACTGTCACCACAATATTTTAAGCTCAATGCGTTTAAAAGATTAAAATAATAGGAATGACTTACCTCGTAATTTGATTTACCAACGCTCAAATACTGATTCAAATTTACCATTTCTATATTTCCGTTCAATACATAAATTTTGTCGGAGTTGTTATTGACATAGGAGTAAATTGAAATTGTATGTAACCTTTCATCAGCTACATCGCGATACTGAAAATAAGCAGTATCGAGATCATACCATTGATTAATTATTTGTTTGGGATAATCCGGTTGCTCAACCATCAATAATTTTTCGGAATTTACTAATGAGTAAGCATAATATTTCATGATTGATTGGTAAGAATATATTGCACAATCACCACCTGATTTCATCTTATTGTAGGTTAATTTGTGATTAACCTCACCGGGCATCATACCAAATACAATAGGTTCAAAAATTTTCAAGCTAAAAAATGCATTCTTCATCTTAATCGAATCAACCTCCATTTCGTTTGTCAGGGCATCCATAAATTTTTTATTGACTAATATAGTTTCATTACTGTCCGATGAATTTGATCTGCTATTTGTGTGGCGATTATTTCTTTTACTTTCACAACTGAATAACGTGATTATTACAATAAAAAATATACCTATCAAATTGCGAGGGATCATTGTGATTGATTGACGAATTTTGAACTATTAAGACGTTTTAGTGATTAGCCAAGCGAACCATTTCAACAAAACTATTGATACGCATAAACAAACTTTTAGCTAACACAAAGCTCCATTTAATAAATGAACCGCCATTATGGGGCTGGTGCTATTAGCGTTAGTTTTTCTCTGTATATTTTTTAAAGTTGTCTAAAATTGCTTGCCAACCGTTTCTTTGTAACTCAATTGGGTTTTCAGTTTCAGGATCAAATGTTACGATTACTTCCGTTTTTCCGCCTATTTCTTTAAAATCAACTGTTGCAAGTCGTCCGCCAAACTCGTAGGTAAAACTATTTACTTGGTTGATTTCTCTATAAACTGCATCAAAGTCAAACCCAAAACTTCCGTCTTTGGCTTCCAATCTTGCAACATATCTCCCTCCAACTTTCATATCGTTTGTTGCTGTTGGACAATGCCAACTAGGG
>JBILUU010000170.1:0-6339 GCA_044370815.1 Bacteroidia bacterium | reverse complement strand
CAGAGCCCGGCAAGTAAGCGCCTTTCAGGGTGTTGGCACTTGGAAATCCTCCCCCTAAATCAAGATACTGCACAGGATTATTCAACTGATTTTTAGCATGCCACGCCAAATCGCATAGCTTAGAGGCCGCTGTGGCATAGGCCCAAGGAGCCAACATATAGGTGCCTATATGACAATGCAAGCCAACAAGATTAAGTTTTCCCGAGGCCACAATTTTTGTGATTGCGTTCCAAGCGGTGCCGTTTTCATAATTAAATCCAAAACGATCCCAAATAGGATATATACCTGTATCCATATTTACACGTATAGCCACTCTTGGCTTCTTGACTGCCTTTTCGGCTAATTCTATCAATACATACAATTCATCAAAATGATCGATGTGAATCAAACTATCGTTCTTAATGGCTGTTTGAATTTCTTCCAAACTTTTATCGGGGCCGTTAAAAATGATTTTATTTCCGGGTACTCCGTTTTGAATTGCTTTCTGATATTCGAATCCTGATACTACCTCGGCCCACGAACCCTCTTGATGATATACATTGCATACCGCATTGTTATAATGTGTTTTATAACTCCAAGCAAACTGCACACGCGGATACCTTGTTTTAAAAGCACGCACAGCTGTTTGATAATTATTTCGCATCTGACGTTCTGATAATACAAAAACCGGAGAGCCATACTTGGCAATAATTTCTTTCACGGCCACACCATCTATCTGCTTCACGGGATGATACTCGGTGCGGGTTCCAAACTTATTCATTAATCCTGCATTCATTTTTTTGATGACAGGACTTTCATATTTTAATTTCGACATAGCTAAATTGTTTGAGTTTGATAATAGGTGTGTAGTTTATAGTTCGCCAAAGGCCGATACCTTTTGAAATGCTTCAATATCGGTGATGAGGTCCCAACTGTAGCGGATAAATATCTTGCCTACCTCATAATCTGTGTAGGGTTTAACGTCTTCTCCCAAAGCCATTTTTACTAAAGCATCTGGTTGATTTTGACCGGCACCTACAGTGAGAAAAATCCATGCAGGAAATCGTGGATTGATTTCCATTATATAGGGCTTGTTGTCGGCCGTGCGCATAATTTCCAATTCAAAACCACCCTTCCATTTGGTAGCACCTATAAAGTGCTTGGCTAAATCTATCAGCGATTTATCTTCTAACGTAATGCCTGCCCATGCTTTGCCTTTATCGGTAATATACAATTTTCTCATAGGCACTGCACTAATGGTGTTACCTTTGCCATCGCCCAAAGCAGCAATATTAATTTCCGTTCCACTAATAAATTGTTGTACAATAATGGGTAATCCCCACTTTGCTTGCAGTTTGTAAAATGCTTTTTGTGCTTGCTCAAGAGTGTGTGCCACAAACGCTTCATAATACTTGCCTTTAACAACCACCGGTACACCAAACTGATCCATTACGCTTTTTAAATCATCCACTTTGTATATAATTCTATCCGCAGGAACAAGCAGGTTGTGCTTCTTGCCAAAGCTGTATAAGTATACTTTGTCGCGCGCTTCCAATTGTGCCAAACTTGGCAGAAAGGTGCCAATGCCAACACCTTTCAATGACTCACTTATTTTGATAAAATTTTGCAGTTCTGCATCAAAATTGGGAATTACCACATCTAATTTTTCTATCTCATGTATTTGCAACAGACGGTTTAGTAATGCTTCGCTGCCTGCTGAAGGATAAGGAATTTGATAGGTTTTATCCACCACATCGTGCATGTAAATGCCGGGTTCAAGACTTTCGTATGACAATCCAATGATGCGCACATCATGTTGTTTGTTCTCTCGAATACCTCTGATCACCGCTATTCCCGGTCCAGGGCTGTCAATGGCATTAAGTCCGGTTACGGCAATACAAAGTTTTTTCTTTGCTTTCATGTTTGCTGAAAAATGGCAAGTTAATAGTCGAGTAAATTATTGTCTCTTAACTGAGCCATAAAATCATCCCAATCTTTTTCCAATAAACTTTTGTCCACATCATATCGGTTGAGGATATCTTTCTTGATATCATCAGATGTTTTATTGTCTTTCATTTGAAGTAGTATTTCAGCTCCAATAGTGTTGAGTGAAAAACTATCTCCTGTGGTTGGATTGAACACAAAGCCACTTTCACTTGTTGCAATATTTTTCTTTAATTTCATAGGTGGTATAAGTAATAGGTTATCGAAATAAAAGTTAACGTTTTATCTCTCAACGATAAAAGTGATACAAAATTCACCAGGAATATTGGAATTAAACGCTATTTGAGGTGAAACAATTTTTTTGTGAGGTCAAGCCCTTAAATCAATTGTAAAATTAATCTTTTTCAAACTCCTTGTATTTTTTCAGTGGCTCCTCAATAATTTGTTTTACCTTTTGTTTGAGTTGTTCCAAATCTTTTTCGCCCAGTTCTTTTGTAGATATGGGTTCATGTAGCACAATTCGGGCAATGCCCGGTCGCATGTTGCCCTGCAAAAAGGCCTTATCTTGTAAAAATTTCCAATTATTTTCAAAAGTGATTGGCACAATTTCTACCTGTTCATCAATTGCCAATTTGAAAGCGCCACTTTTAAATTCTTTGAGCTTTGGTGCCTTGCGCGAGATTGTTCCTTCAGGAAATAAAATAATACTGTTTTTCTTTCTCAACTCCTGCGCAGCACGCTGCAATGCCTGGTAAGATGCGGTAATGCTTTTGCGATTCACCAAGATATTCATATCTTTGAAAAATACATTAAACAATGGAACCTTTTTCAATTCCTGTTTACCCATGAAAACAAAATAATTGTTGAGCACGCAGTAGCTCAATATAATATCAAGGTATGAAGTGTGATTAGCACAAAATACATATGTTTTGCCGGGTTTCGGACGATATCTAAAATCAACACGATAAAAAATACCAACCGGAAAAATAAGCACATGCGCCCAAAAGCGCTTGAGGGCAAAAGCCGCAGGATACCATTTTTCTCTAGTTAAGAAAACATAAAACAAAGGATATAAAATAATCAGTGTAATCGCAAAATGCAGCAAGAACAATACTTTCCAAAGCACTCCTATTGGTCTAAATATTCCCTGCATGTGATTCTTTAAATGTAAATTAAACAGTTCATGATTGACAGTGAGGGCAAGCGCAGAGGGCTAAAAAAAAACTGCCTCAAAGGAAATTCAAGGCAGTTATTGTTATGTTTAGAAAAATAATTCATCACTTGTACATTACCTGCTTCACTGCTTTGATAATTCTGTGAGGGTTAGGCAAAGAAGCATCAATGAGTGTTGGCGCATAGGGAAGTGGCACATCGGCAGATGTTACTCTTAGGATTGGCGCATCTAAATAATCAAATGCCTCTTTCTGAACCTTGAAAGTTATTTCAGATGAAATTGAAGCAAGCGGCCATGCCTCTTCAACAATTACCAAGCGATTTGTTTTTCTTACCGAATTAATGATACAATCATAGTCAATTGGACGCACTGTTCTTAAATCAATGATTTCAGCACTTATGCCTTCTTTTTCCAACTCCTCGGCAGCAGCATAACATGTTTTAATAATCTTTCCAAAAGAAACTAAAGTAACATCGGTACCGTTTCTTTTGATATCAGCAACACCAATCGGAATTAAATATTCTTCCTCAGGCACCTCTGCTTTGTCGCCATACATTTGCTCACTCTCCATAAAAATTACAGGGTCGTTATCACGTATAGCTGATTTTAGTAAACCTTTGGCATCGTATGGATTTGACGGCACTATCACCTTTAAGCCCGGACAGTTGGCATACCAATTTTCAAACGCCTGCGAGTGCTGCGAGCTCAGCATTCCTGCAGAAGCTGTTGGACCCCTAAATACAATTGGAACGGTAAACTGACCACCACTCATACTCATCATTTTAGCTGCTGAGTTAATTACCTGGTCGATAGCCACAAGTGAAAAATTAAAAGTCATGAATTCTACCACAGGTCGCAAACCATTCATAGCTGCACCCACGGCAATACCAGCAAATCCAAGCTCTGCAATTGGCGTATCAATAACTCTTTTTTCACCAAATTCATCCAACATACCTTGACTCACCTTGTAGGCACCATTGTATTCGGCTACTTCTTCGCCCATCAAAAATACACGGTCGTCTTTTCTCATTTCTTCACTGAGCGCTTCCCTCAATGCTTCGCGAAATTGTATCGTTCTCATATATTATTTATCTTTTTTAACGCGCTGCAAGTATACACAAAATATAGGTTTATTGCAGCTATTTTTTCTATTAAATTTATATCGTTTGAACACAAAAAAGTGCCGAAAGTTCTATAATGATGTAATTAGCCAGTCAACAGGCCTTATGCTGTGTGCATTCAAGTATTCATTGGTTTTCGAGAAGTGCTTGCAGCCCAAAAAACCATGATGAGCCGAAAAAGGGGATGGGTGAGGGGCCTTTAAAATCAAATGTTTTTGCGCATCAATCAGCAATTCTTTATCCTGTGCAAACTTTCCCCAAAGTAGAAAAACCAAATTCTTTTTTTGTTGCGAAAGATGATGAATAACCGCATTGGTAAAATTTTCCCAACCTGCCGCTTTGTGAGAGGCGGGCTCACCCGCATTTACCGATAAAACAGCATTCAGCAGCAATACACCTTGCCGGGCCCACGATTCTAGGTTACCATGATTGGGAGCTTTAATGCCAAGGTCTTGCTCAATTTCTTTGAAAATATTTTGAAGCGATGGGGGTATTTTTATTCCGCCAGGAACAGAAAAACTTAAGCCATGCGCCTGCCCTGCTCCGTGATAAGGGTCTTGTCCAATAATAACCACCTTTACGCATTCGAAAGGAGTAAGCTCAAAGGCATTAAACATAAGTTTGCCCGGTGGATACACCTCTTTACCCAGAGCTTTTTGCCCTAAAATAAACTCTTTGATAGCCGTAAAATAGTCCTGCTCAAATTCGCTACTCAGGGCTGCTTTCCAGCCGGCCTCTAACTTAACCTTATCGCTCATGTTATTCCGTTTAAGCTCCGTAAAATTACGTGTATTTTTTAAACTTTGCTACAATCTATTCAATGCAGGTATACTTTAAAATTTTACCTCGGCATAAAAGTACGGCCTTAGTAATTACATATTTGTCAAACGGAATTTAGAGTTAGCATACAATTGTAGTTACTATTATCAGCATCGCAAAGTGAATAACCTTTATCGTTACTCTTAAACAGCATCAAAGTAAAACAGTAATTTTGTTTCGGTCATTAAACTTGCATTTGAGCCTTAATAAAATAATAATCTCGGTAGTATTTGTACTTGCGCAGTTTTGCAACAATAATGTTTGCATGGCTCAACTATTCGATAGCATCAAATCTGACCTTAAAAAAAAGCCCATATTTCATTATAAATTCGATAGCCGTAGCGCATTCATTGGCAACAGAAGTGCCAATGTTTGGGGCATTAAAGTAGGCATCGGCTTCAATCGCAGAGTAAGATTTGGTGTTGGTTATAATTACCTTAAATCACGCTTGCCTGCTCGCGCAAGTTTAGTTTCAACACAAACGGGAGAAATGCTCCAAAGCAGATTGCGCATGAGGTATGTAAGCATATATGCCGAGTATGTGTATTATCGAAAAAATAAATGGGAGTTATCAGTTCCCGTGCAAATAGGCATTGGTAATACCGCCTACGTACCCTTTAATGATAGCCAAGTTAATTTCCGGTTGGTAACACATCCTATTTTGTTGTACGAACCATGCTTAAGTGTTAACTACAGGATTGTGCCATTTGTAGCACTCGGAACAGAAATGGGATTGCGCATAGCATTGGTAAAAAGTAGGCAAATAAATGAACAAATTACGGCACCTATTTATGTGTTTAAAGCCATCATTTATTGGGCCGATATGATCAACTATTTTTGGCCAAACAACAAGGTGCCAAAACCAATTATGGATATACTGTAGTAATTAATCAATCAAAAAGGTATTTGGGCAATGCCCCGCGCTAGCGGTGCCCGGGCCATCCGCTATATCTCCCAATAATAATCAATATGATGCGGTATAGCAATAATTATAACGATAATAATTTGGTCCATCAATTTTTTATATCAATATAGTTTTACATTAATATAGTTTTTTATACTACCATAAATTCCCAAATGCTATTTTTATTGGGAGGATGCCGCTCCTGTCCCTATTGCGAATCAAATTACTCGCTTCATATTGGTCTAACACGCCCGCTAATCAAAATAACTTCTTATACCAATTGCATTTATTTTTTAGTCCAATTAAACCCGAATTAATCAGTAGAAGTTACGTATGTAACGCACTAGTGATTTTATGAGGGCAATCCCGCTTAGCAGGTGTTTTCAATCCATTGAACC
>JBILUU010000151.1:0-6912 GCA_044370815.1 Bacteroidia bacterium | reverse complement strand
CTTTGCAAACCACAAGTTTTTCTTTTGCTAACATTTTGGAATTGAAAAAGAAATGTCCCGCAATCACGATTGCTAGCCCACCATCAACATTAAAGAGAACTTCAGGAACAGCTAGAGCATGTCAAAACACACTTTCGCTCCAAAGTCCAGGAAGTGGATGTGGCCCTTTCACTTGGAGTATTAAAACTTATAATGCTTCAAATTCGTTGATAAACACCCAAAATCCGACTGGCACAACTGTTGCTTTCTTTTTACCATTGGCAGGTTCGTACACAACAATTCAAATAACTGATACTTCTATTCCATCATCATCAATATTGTACAATTTCAACTTAACAACTTGTCCTTAATTTTATTTATAAGCAAAAAAAGCAAACTATATATAGTTTGCTTTTTTTGCTTATATTATTATCATTTTGGGATAAGTTTTAAAAACAAAATAACAGCAGTAATCAAATAAATTTAAAGAGTTATTAGATTCAACTTTAGTAACTAAATACTTTTAACTTTTACTATTTCAATTAACTTGTAAAAATTAAGTTGCCTTTTTTGCCTTAGTTTCTTAGAGATTAAAAAATTCAGTACCAAATCTTATATTTCATTTTAAGCAAATGGGAATCAATGCTTTAATGTTAGAATTAAAAAAAAAAACTCTGTTATTAATTTTATTAAGTAATTTTAAGGACAAAATATTCAATAAAAACTAATTAAAATTCAAATGAAGAAAAATTTACTACTAATTATTTTATCATCTAGTTGTTTATTTGTTAACGCTCAAAACAAACAAATTGGAAATTCTAGACTAATGAGCAGTGTTGGCTTTGAAAATTTTCAAAGAACACCAACAGATACATTGTATTGGACAAATACAGCTGCTAGCCCTACTTTTATTAATTCCCAAGGAGGCGGTTATGTTTGTGGAATCAATGGTTATGGCGATAAAGCCAAGGTACAAGGATTTGAGTTAGCAGCCACTCCAAGTGGAGGTTCTCCTATAACAGTAGAAGAAGTTATTATTTGGTTTGGTGCTAAAATAAATACCAATCAAGACACAGTTAATTCAGCAGTTAAAGTTAATGTTTATTATTTAAATGGTCCAGGTACTTCATCAGCAGGCTCTGTTAATACAGCTCCAAATACCATATTGTCAACAGTTTCAGTTCCTGTGAATGATCTTGACACTGGTTCAACACTTGCAGAAGGAGGAAATATTATTGCCTTCGGAGCTCCTGTTTGGGTTGGTGGAAATTTTGGTGTTGGTATTGATTTTACCAGTGTTTTACCTGGTGATACTATTGGCATGGTTTCTTCTTCAGATGGAGATGCTGGGCAAACTGAACTTGCTTGGGAAAAATTTAGCACAAACGCATGGCATACAATGTTACAATCTTGGCCATTAGATATTGACTTCGCAATTTGGCCAATTATTGATAATGCACCACAAGGTGTTAATGAGGCAATATTAAATGGTGTATCAATTACTCAAAATATGCCCAACCCTGCTAGTTCAGTTACAACAATTAATTACCAAATTGTAGATAATGCTAAAAATGTAACTATTCATATCTTAGATTCCAACGGTAAATTAGTTACCAAGTTTAATGAAGGAGCAAAAACAGCTGGTAAATATAGCATATCATTAGATGTTTCCAATTATGCATCAGGTAACTATTACTATACTATTCAAGCTGATGGCAAAAGAATGGGACGAAAAATGCAAGTAACAAAATAATCTAGTTCAACTATTAAATAACAAAACCCACCAAATTGGTGGGTTTTGTTATTTTTGCCCTACTATATAATTCAAACTCAATGATTAAAAAATATCTTTTATTGCTGTTGTTACCTGCTTTCATTTTGTTCAATGTTAAAACAACACATGCAATCAATAATCAAGCTGAAAATGACACACTTAATAAGCAGTATTTCGATTCATTATCATACCAATTATATCCCTCTCCCGGAGGGGGATTTGCCTCAGGCAATAATGCTTATGGCGACAGAGCTAAGGTACAAGAATTTAGAGCAGGGAACCTTTGCAATATCTATGGTGTAATGCTTCATTTTGGGCATGTTCAGTTTCAATCTTTTAGCGACTCATCATATCTGTACGTAAATTTTTATGACCTTAGTGGAACAGGTAGAAACACTATAACGAGCAGTGCCAAATGTCCGGGCAATATCTTTCATAAAGACTCTATCTTATTGGCTGATATTGATACCGCAAACGGTAATATTTTAACCTACACCAACCCCTTATTTACTGATAGCAACTTTGCCATTGGCATTGATTTATTGTCGTTGAATGACTCGGTTGATATTGCCTTATATACCAACAAAGATGGCGATGCCGGAAGCAGAGAACAATCGTGGGAAAAAGATGCCAACAACAATTGGTATTCACTCAAATTTAATTGGCCCTTGAACGTTGATTTTGCTATTTTTCCTATTGTAAATACTTCGGTGGGTATCAATATTTTAAGTAGCTTGTCAGAAACTGTTTCCTTGCAACCTAACCCCACATCCAACGGAGAAGTATTGATTAATGTCCCCTTATCGGCATTAGATGCTTGCCAAGTTTACAACAGTAACCTTCAGCTTGTTCATGCCACCTGCTCTGCCGTTTCCTACAATCAAAGCAAATTGGATATAGCTACCGCAACAGCAGGAATTTATTTTTTGAAGATGCGCCATAATAATTCAATAATCGTAAAAAAAATAGTTGTTTCAGGAAAGTGATAGTCAAAAAATAATTTTGGTTTAAGCTTCAATCATGGCAGCCCTTACAGTGCATATCAACAGTATTATTGGCCATCTTTCAGCTTAGTTTGCAAAACTACGTTGCATTTATCCCAGATTACGCATTATTGGAATTTGGGTTGAAAAATCTTGTTGACCAACAATCCTAACTGCGTAATTGGGGTTCAAAAAAAGAAATGCTAAAGTAAATTCTTAACAATTGTTCACGTGGCTGTTTGTTTTAATTGTTAACTTGCAGCATGATTAAAAAGAGCACTCTGCAATTATTGCGTTTTCACTTCTCTTTCTTTTTACTTCCTGTCTATTTCTTTGCACTTTCACAACTGCCGCATATTAATTACAACAGAGCATTTCTAATTTTTGTGCTGCTTCATGTATTAGTTTATCCGTCAAGCAATGGTTATAACAGCTACATGGATCGTGACGAAACGCCTATCGGAGGCCTAGAGCATCCGCTACAGCCAACAAAGCAATTATTTAATCTTACATTATTGATGGATTTTATTGCACTGGCAACTGCCTTTTTTGTAGGTGTTTATTTTTTTCTGGGACTACTGCTCTATATCATTGCATCTAGGGCTTATAGTTACCGCGGTATTCGTTTAAAAAAATTTCCCATTGTTGGTTTTTTAACGGTAATGATATTTCAGGGGGGGATAACTTTTTGGCTGGTTTATCATGGGTGCAGCGAATCTTTGAGTACCTCGGTTCCACTTAGCGGCATGCTGTCGGCCTCATTTCTTATTGGGGGGTTTTATCCGCTCACACAAATTTATCAGCACGAGGCCGACAAGGCAGATGGAGTGCAAACCATCAGTTATTTGTTGGGGTACAAAGGTACCTTTGTATTTTGTGCGGTATTGTATAGTATGGCCATGCTTTTTTTAGGGTACACCTTTTTTTCAGCGCTCATGTTTACTCAATTCTTTTTGTTGAGTATCTTTTTTTTACCCGTGCTTCTTTACTTCTTTTGGTGGGCATCAAGGGTTTGGAACGATGTAAAATCAGCTGATTTTAAACATACCATGCGAATGAATGTTATTGCCTCTTTATGCACCAACTTGGGCTTTTTAACGGTTTTAATATTGAATCATTTTGAGTAAAATCATTTCATTAGGAACTGCGGTTCCTTCACATAAGCATAGGCAGACAGATATCCTTGAGTTTATGCAGCAGGCCTATGCTATGAATGCTTTAGAGCACCGTAAACAAAGGTTTCTTTATCAGATGAGTGGTATTGACTCGCGTTACTCTCCTATTCCTGATTACAGTCTTCCTATGTCAGGTTGGGAGTTTTACCGCCAAAATAAACATCTTGAGCCATTTCCCTCTTTGGAGTTGCGCATGCAATGGTATCAGCAACATGCTGCTCCACTATCGTTAGCAGCCATTCATAACTGCATAAGCGGAAAAATTCTACCACAGGAAATCACCCACTTGATAACAGTAAGCTGCACAGGTATGAGTGCACCGGGTTTAGATTTACAGTTAATGGAGCTTTTAGCTTTGCCCAAGCATACTTACCGAACCTCGCTCAACTTTATGGGCTGTTATGCAGCCATACATGCATTAAAACTTGCCGATGCCATATGTAAAAACGATACCAATGCCCGTGTTGTGATTGTTTGTACAGAGTTATGTACCTTACACTTTCAGAAGGAGGCCACTCCTGACAACATTGCCTCCACTCTTTTGTTTGGCGATGGAAGCGCTGCCGCACTAATTACGCACGATGCTTATGATGTACGAGGCCTCCACTTGAAAGGATTTTACAGCGAGGTGGTAAGCAAAGGTAAGAAAGAAATGGCCTGGGAGCTTTCTTCTAAGGGCTTTCTGATGACGCTCAGCGGCTACATCCCAGAATTAATTGAAGAGGACTTTGAGCAACTGGTACAACGTGCCATCAACCCATTGGGTTTTTCAATTAAAGATGTACATCACTGGTGTATACATCCGGGAGGTAAGAGAATTGTTGAGGCCATACAAAAAAGCTTGAAACTAAATGCATCCGATTTACAGGCAAGCTACAAAATACTGCGCGATTACGGCAATATGTCATCACCTACCCTATTATTTGTTTTAAAAGAAATGATGCAGCAGCCAATGAGCAGCCCTGTATTTGCAGCAGCCTTTGGTCCTGGCTTAACCATGGAAACCTTTACCGCTGTATATGAGTAAGTTTTTACATCGTTCGTTACAAAAAGAATTACTTGACGGAGAAAATATCCCTTTCGATGATATCCGACAAAATATGAATGAGCTTGATTTTATAAATAGCCACCTTGGTGGACACCGCATCACCTTAAGCGGTTTAAATGCGCTCATCCATAACAATGAAAAAATGAATAACCCTTTGCATGTATGTGAAATTGGTTGCGGAGGAGGCGATAATTTGCGTGTAATAAAATTTTATTTAGATAAAAAAGGAATACCTGCTACATATACCGGAATTGATATGAATCCGCATTGTATTGCCTATGCCAAAAGTAGAAATGAAAACACAGGAATTAGCTTTATTTGCTCCGATTACAGGCTGGTAACATTCACATCAAAACCGCATATTATTTATTCCTCTTTGTTTTGTCACCACTTTTCTAATGAGGCACTTGCCGAGCAATGGCAATGGATGTATGAAAGATGTTCGCTTGGTTTTTTTGTAAATGATTTACATCGCCACCCCTTGGCCTATTATTCCATCAAATGGTTGACCAAATGGTTTTCAAAATCATACTTGGTAAAAAATGATGCCCCTTTGAGTGTACTGCGTGGTTTTCATCGATCCGAATTAACGGACTTACAAAAAGTATTGGGATCGGTGGCTATTAGCATACAGTGGAAGTGGGCTTTTAGATGGCTAATTATTTGCAGACATGCAGGAAACAACATTTGACATAGGCATTATTGGAGGGGGTTTGGCAGGATTGGCATTGTCAATTCAGTCGGCAAAAGCCGGCTACAAAACAATTTTATTTGAGAAGGAACAATACCCTTTTCATAGGGTTTGCGGTGAATATATAAGTCTTGAAAGTTATGATTTTTTAGAGCATCTGGGATTGCCGCTCAGCAGTATGCAGCTGCCCATAATTAAGCAGCTACATGTAACTGCTCCCAACGGAAATTTGTTTCAAACTTCACTGCCACTCGGTGGTTTTGGAATCAGTCGTTTTAAGCTTGACAAACAACTGGCAGAGCTTGCTAGGGCTGCAGGAGTTGTGTTGCTCGAAAAGCATAAAGTTACCCAAACTGTATTCACGGGAGATTGTTTTCAGATTCATGCCGAAGGTAATACCTATAATGCCAAGCTTGCAGCCGGTTCTTTTGGCAAGCGCAGCAATTTAGATTTGAAATATAATCGATCTTTTGCCAAAAACAAGCCATCGAAACTAAACAATTACATTGGGATAAAATATCACATTGAAACAAATCATCCTGCAGAGGTAATTGCCTTGCACAATTTTGAAAACGGATATTGCGGCATCTCTAAAATTGAAGAAGATAAGTATTGTTTATGCTACCTTACCACAGCAGAAAACCTGCGTAAATTCGACAATAGCATACAGAAAATGCAGGAGGGTGTATTGTATCGTAACCCTCACCTTGAAAGCATATTTTGCCAAAGTAAATTTTTATATGATACCCCTGAAACAATTTCTCAAATTAGCTTTCAGCAGAAAAGCCAGGTGGAGCAACATATGCTCATGTTGGGAGATGCCGCAGGTATGATTACCCCTTTGTGCGGCAACGGAATGAGCATGGCTTTACATGGCAGCAAAATGGCCTTTAACTGTATGCAAATGTTCCTTCAGCAACGCGTAACCCGCATGCAAATGGAACGGCAATATGAGCAAATGTGGCAACAGCAGTTTGCATTGCGTTTACAGGCCGGTAGAATAATTCAACGTTTTTTTGGAAAACCCTCCATCACCAATTTATTCATTTATACGTTTAATCTGTTTCCCAAAGCAGCAGCGCCACTGATAAAACTTACACATGGCAAACCATTTTAGTTTTACCTAAGGTAAACTTTGGCCATTACTAATTTCAAATTGGTATAAAATTATAATGGTATTATGTGTATTTTTATGGCATAAATCACTATCATGAACAACAAGGTAATCTTTGTTCAAAAGCATTTACATCAGCTTTTCGGAC
>JBILUU010000029.1:0-13908 GCA_044370815.1 Bacteroidia bacterium | reverse complement strand
GCATCACTCACGCTAACGTTGATTTTTAATACCGACCTATCTGTTATAAAAAAGATAATTCATACAATACTTGCACTCGATATTGGCGGTGGCGTTGTGGCAAACTTTACCGTGGGGACAAACAATTATTATGCTGAATCATTAACCCGAAAATACTTTTTTGTTTTCTTTCATTTGTTGCAGCCCTCTCTCTTAGTATGGATATATCCTGCCGATTGGTATGCGGTAGCAGTTGTATCGTTATTTACTTTAACCGCTTCAATGATTGTTTTACAAGTGAAAACGCATGATAGGCAAAGAGTAACCGCCTTATCACTTTTAACACTGTGCATGATGTTAACAATACTTTTAAATTTTTCAGGAGCGTTGCTGTATTTAACCATGTTGTTTTATGCCATTAAACTCATTTTAGCATTCAGTGTGAATTGGATTTCAGACAGCAGTAATAAAATCGAGTCAATAAACTAACTCTTGGGTTCTTGAATAAGTTTTATTAAAAATATTCACTAATAAGAAAACTGCCAAAAAATGGAAGCACTTAGAAAGTATTTTGACAAGTATATCATATTAAATGATGAGGAATGGAATGATTTTGAGGCATGCCTCACCAAAGAAAGCATTCAAAAAAAAGAATTAATCCTTAAAGAAAATGAGAAATGCGATTTTCTCGCTTTTATTCACGAAGGTATATTCAGGTTTTATTCTTTTAACGATGGATCCGAGAGAATAACGGCATTTTTCTTTTCGGGCGACTTTGTAACCAATTATCGCAGTTTTTTAACTGGTAAACCTTCAGAACACAACATTGAGGCCTTAACAGAAGGTGTTATTTACCGAATTAAATTAGCACAGCTTCAAAAATTGTATGATAAGCATCAAACACTTGAAAGACTTGGCAGACTCGTGGCAGAAAATCTATACTTGACAGTGGCTAACAGACTAGATTCCTTTATGTTTCAAAGCCCCGCAGATAGATACAACGAGCTTGTAAAAAGAAACTCTAAATTGCTCTCAGAAATACCTCAATATATGATAGCTGCTTATTTAGGAATTTCTCCTGAAACGCTAAGTCGTATTAGGGCAAGAAAATAAATTTTACTTACATAGATCATTTATTGACTTTGGTCAATGAGATTTAACTAGCAATACATTCACCTTTGTGCCGATAAAAAATTAAACAATCGACACAATGCAAAAATCACTCATTATTTTATTAATCGTTAGTTTGGCAGCATCAACTCTTTTTGCTCAAACCGAAACCAAAGAAAGCAAATATGCCATTGAAACAGATATTCTTTGGCCTTTTTTAGTTCAAACAACGCGAACACACTTAACCATCAAACTTTGGGAAAAAGGAAATCTGAGAGGTGATGTGTACGTGGGGCTGAACATCGATTTTCCAAGAGATCGTGCCACAGAAGGGCGCTTTGCCGATTACAGCATCGCAAGTGGATACAGGCAATATTTTTGGAAAGGACTACATCTAGAATTTTCACAAACTACCGGGCTGGGTGTATTACAAAACCACGTAACCACCGGAAAGACTTACAATAGCTTTGATTGGCTAGGTACCGGATATATTGGATATAAATTTGAGTTCGCTAAAAAGAAACTTTATATCCTGCCACAATTTGGTGTTGCTCAAGTCCTCTACAAATCAAATCCATGGCCTATTTACGAAGATGAAACCTTAACCAAGGAAGTGGGTGAAACTCCTTTTATGTTGGGTTCATTGAGGTTTGGGTATAATTTTTAAACTTAAAATCAAGTAATGTTAGTTTTAATGGCCGCATCTATATTCAACCTTTAATATAAATCGCTACGGGCTTGTTTCATCATTAAAACGGTGCGAAGGAGTAAAAATCAACAAGTGGTCTAAAAAGGTTGGTCAATATATGCTTGCAAACACATAAGCATTTGCACTAATTGATATCATATCAATCAACTGGGATAAACGGCAATCAAAAATTCAAATAGTTTCCTGAATTAATCAAAGTAGCTTAACTCATGAACACTTATAACAACTATTTATGAATATTTAGAAATAGTCACGCTTGAACCAATGACAAATTTCAGTACAACTCATGGCCACCTAAATTGAGCTGAAAAAAACAAAAAATGACCCAAATAAAATCCATAATAACATGGCTTTTGACCGTAAAGGAAAAGTTTTGAACCTAATTTGCCTTTTTATACGCCTGAAAATAAGCGCGTTGCGACTTATTAACGAAAAAGTGGGGTTTTCAACAAAATTAGTGTGTATTATTTTGGTCAAAACAAAAAATGTTTTTACATTTGCACCCCTCTTTTGAGGAAGATAAACATTTAAACCTATATAAAAGTGGATAGTTTAAGTTACAAAACAGTGTCAGCCAATAGGGCTACAGTAAACAAGCAATGGATTTTAATCGATGCCGAAAATGAAGTTTTGGGTCGCTTATCTTCTAAAGTTGCTAAAATTTTACGTGGTAAAAACAAACCCGAATACACACCGCACGTTGATTGTGGAGACAATGTAATCATTATTAATGCCGAAAAGGTGAAGCTTACAGGTAACAAGTTAACCGAGAAGCAGTATGTAAGATATACCGGTTATCCGGGCGGTCAAAGGTTTGCAACACCTCAAGAGGTATTGGCAAAGCATCCGGTAAGGGTAATTCAAAAAGCTGTTCACGGAATGATACCAAAAACAAAATTAGGTAGTGCATTAGAGCGCAATCTTTTTGTTTATGCTGGTGCTGAACATCCGCATGAAGCTCAAAAGCCAACCTTGGTTAAACTTAACACTATCAAATAATTAAAATGGAAGTAACAAATACCATTGGAAGAAGAAAAACCGCTGTAGCGCGTGTTTACGTTCAAACCGGAAGCGGCAATATCACTGTAAACAACAGAGACTATAAAGAATATTTTAAAACAGGACCTCTTCAAGCAAAGGTAAACCAACCTTTTGCTGCTTGTAATTTATCAGGAAACTTTGATGTAAAGGTGAATGTAGATGGCGGTGGAATCACCGGACAAGCTGAAGCAACTCGTTTAGCTATTTCAAGAGCGCTAGTAGAAATCAATGCGGAAAATCGTTTAACACTTAAGCCACTTGGATTACTTACTCGTAATCCCAAAATGGTTGAGCGTAAAAAACCCGGTCAAAAGAAAGCTCGCAAGAGATTCCAATTCAGCAAGCGTTAATTACTTTTATCAATCTATTCAGAAATATCTTTCAACCTCATGTCAAGAGCAAACTATAACGACCTTTTAGAAGCAGGTGTTCACTTCGGGCACTTAACACGTAAATGGAACCCTGCCATGGCTCCATACATTTTTATGGAAAAAAATGGTATTCATATCATCGATTTAAACAAAACTGTTGCCAAATTAGATGAGGCGTGTGAGGCTTTAAAACAAATTGCCAAATCAGGCAAGAAAATTATGTTTGTTGCAACTAAAAAACAAGCAAAAGATGTTGTTGCAAACAGTGTGAAAAACATCAATATGCCTTATGTAACAGAAAGATGGCCCGGTGGTATGCTTACCAACTTTGCCACAATTCGTAAGGCCATCAAAAAGATGGGTACAATTGATAAAATGACCACTGATGGAACTTGGGAAAACATCAACAAAAAAGAGCGTTTGTTAATCTCTCGTGAAAGAGAAAAACTAGAAAAAACTTTGGGTAGTGTGTCTGACTTGTCAAGACTTCCAGCCGCTTTGTTTATTGTTGATATCAGCAAAGAACATATTGCAGTTGCCGAAGCACGTAGACTTAATATACCTACTTTTGCCATTGTTGATACAAATTCAAATCCTAACATTGTTGACTACGCAATTCCTGCTAATGACGATGCTTCAAAATCTGTTCATGTAATTATGGAGTCAGTTGTTAAAGCAATACAAGAAGGGCTTTCTGAAAGAAAAGTTGATAAGGATAAAGACGATGAAGCTGCTGAAAAAGAGCAATCTGATAGTATAGTACCAGCAGAAGCAGGTGCTGGCGAAGAGAGTGGAGAGCGCAGAGGAAGAAGAACAAGAAAATCTAACTAAATTATAAACCATTAATGTCATCTACAACTGTGAATATAACTGCAGCCGATGTAAATAAGTTACGCACGCAAACTGGTGCGGGAATGATGGATTGCAAAAAAGCATTAACCGAGGCCGAAGGCGACTTCGAAAAAGCTGTTGACATCCTGAGAAAAAAAGGTCAAAAAGTTGCTGCTAACCGCGGTGACCGTGAAGCAAAGGAAGGATATGTAATTGCTAAATTAACTGACGACAAGAATTTTGGTGCGATCATTTCATTAAATTGCGAAACCGATTTCGTTGCCATCAATGCCGACTTTACTGCATTTGCAAATAAAATCAGCGATACTGCTATTGCCAACAAGCCTGCAGATCTTGATGCCCTTAAGGCATTAAGCATCGATGGCAGAACCATAGCTGAGCATATTACCGATTACGTAGGTAAAATTGGAGAAAAGATTGAGTTGGGTAAATACGAATCTGTTGCCGCAGAGTGTGTGGTAGCATACAATCACCCTGGAAACAGAGTTGCCACAATTGTTGGTTTTAATAAATCTGCTTCAGAACAAGTTTTGCGTGACGTAGCTATGCAAGCTGCCGCAATGGCCCCTGTTGCACTAGACAAAGACAGTGTTGATGCCTCTACACTTGAGCGTGAAATAGAAATTGGAAAAGAACAGGCAAGAGCTGAGGGTAAACCTGAAGAAATGCTTGAGAAAATTGCTATGGGTAAACTCAACAAGTTTTACAAAGAAAATACATTGCTCAATCAAGACTTTATCAAGGATAATAAAAAAACTGTTGCTCAATACATGAACGACAGTGAGAAAGGTCTTACAGCCACCGGATTTAAAAGAGTGGCTTTAGGTTAATAGATTTTAAACAAGGGAAAAAGAGAGAAATTCAATTCTCTCTTTTTTTTTGAATATAACTAAACTCAACATCATGAATTACAAAAGAGTGCTACTCAAACTTAGCGGAGAAGCCCTAATGGGTAACAAGCAGTTTGGAATTGATAATGAACGTTTGGAGCAATATGCTCGTGAAATTAAACAGGTAGTTGACAATGGCCTGCAGGTTGCCATTGTTATTGGAGGGGGCAATATTTTTAGAGGCATACAGGCCGAAGAAGGTGGCATGGACAGGGTGCAGGGAGATTATATGGGCATGCTTGCTACTGTAATTAACAGCATGGCGCTGCAAAGCGCCCTCGAACGATTGGGCGTGCAAACCCGCCTGCAAAGCGCAATTAAAATGGAGGCCATTTGTGAGGCCTTTATTAGACGAAGGGCCGTGCGACACCTTGAAAAGGGAAGAGTAGTTATTTTTGGTGCCGGTACTGGTAACCCATACTTTACAACAGATTCTGCTGCATCACTAAGAGCTATAGAAATTGAAGCAGATGTTATCCTAAAAGGTACTCGTGTTGATGGTATATATACTGCCGATCCTGAAAAGGACAGCACTGCCGTAAAATATGACACTATTAGTTTTGAAGAGGTTTATGCCAAAGGTCTTAACGTAATGGATATGACAGCATTTACGCTTTGCAAAGAGAACAAGCTGCCTATTATTGTGTTTGACATGAATGAAAAAGGTAATTTGAGTAAACTAGTGGCCGGTGAAAAATTAGGTACATTGGTTGAAATGAAATAAATTTGTATTCGTTTTTATTGATTTAAAATCAGCATTATGAGCGCAGAAAAAATTAAAGCTTGCCTCGATCATACAGAGGCAGAAATGACCAAAGCAATCAATCACTTGGAGGCCGAACTCATTAAAGTGAGAGCAGGCAAGGCCAACCCTGCCATGTTGGAAAATATTCAAGTGGAATATTATGGCTCCTATGTGCCAATTTCCAATGTTGCCAGCGTGAGCACACCCGATGCCAGAACACTTGTTATTCAACCCTGGGAAAAATCGAGTATTACGCCAATCGAAAAAGCAATTATGGCAGCCAATTTGGGTTTTAACCCTCAAAATGATGGCGTGCTCATACGTATTATGGTTCCGCCACTTACCGAAGAAAGACGTAAAGAATTGGTAAAAAAAGCCAAGGCCGAAGCAGAGCACTGTAAAGTTACGCTCAGAAATTTAAGGCGCGAGGCCAACGAAACCTTGAAAAAAATGAACAAGGAAGGTGTTCCTGAGGACTTAACAAAGAGTGCCGAAACAAAGGTGCAAACCATTACGGATAACTACTCTGCCAAGGCCGACAAACACATTGAGCAAAAGGAAAAAGAAATCATGACAGTTTAACATGCCTAAACAAAAAGGCATAGTTTGTGCAACTATATTTGTAATATTAATTTAGACTTTGAATTTAAGATGTATCCCGAACAATTAGTAAAACCTATGAAAGCCGAAATGACGCAAGTTGGCTTTGAAGAATTAACCAGTGCAGCAGCTGTTGAAAACGCATTGAAAGATAGCAGTGGAACCGTATTGGTATTTGTAAACTCAGTATGTGGTTGTGCCGCAGGTTCTGCGCGCCCGGGAGTTAAGCTATCACTCGAAAACGGTAAAAAACCAACCAAATTAACAACTGTTTTTGCAGGTTTCGATACCGAGGCTGTGGCTGCCGCCCGCAACTTCATGTTGCCCTACCCTCCTTCCTCCCCTTCTATTGCCTTATTTAAAGATGGTAGATTGGTTCATTTTATAGAAAGGCACCATATTGAGGGAAGAAGCGCTCAAATGATTGCAGACAACTTAAAAATGGCCTTTGATCATTTTTGCTAGATAACCAATTATAGAATTTACAAAAAGCACATGTTATTTTTTAGCATGTGCTTTTTTTTGTTGTAGGTTAGGTTTTTATCAGTAGAAGTTACGCATGTAACGCACTAGTGATTTTATGAGGTCAATGCCGTTAAAACATCAAGAAGTTCTGTAAGGCTTGTAACTGTAATATTTCCTGCAAATGAATAGGAAGAAGAAGTAATAGGCGCAACAATAAATGTTTTTTTAGGCATGATATCTTCAAGCGCTTTATATAAGCCTTTAGTAGGCTGTGGAGCAGAGGAAGCTTTACATTCTATCGCTACTATATCATTATTAATTTCCAGGATTAAATCAATTTCTTCTCCCTTTGCTGTGCGGTAAAAATAAGCAGGGACATTGAGTGATGTTATCAATTGTTCTATCACTAGCCCTTCCCAAGATGGGCCAAAAACAGGATGCGTAAAAAGTGCATCAGCACTTTTTATTCCTAACAAAAAATGTAAAACTCCGCTGTCTCGCAAATACACTTTTGGTGATTTTACCAAGCGTTTTTTTGCATTCGTTTCATAGGGTGGCAATGTTCTTAAAATGTAAGTTTGTTCCAAAAGGTCAACATACTTCCGCATGGTTGTATGAGTCATATCAATAACTCCTGCCATCTTACTAAGGTTTAAGCTTTGTGCATGAAAGTGCGCACATATAGTAAGAAATCTTCTTAATTGTAATGGCGGAATTTGAAATCCCAATTGAGGAATATCCCTTTCGATGTATGTTTTTACAAAATTATCTCGCCAGATATAGCTATATTCATCATTGAGGGCTAATATACTATCGGGAAAACCGCCTCTATTCCAAAAATTTATTAGTTCAACCGACTTGAGTTCTTCTAACATGAAAGGACTTAATGACAAATAGCCGATTCTTCCGGCTAATGACTCTGAACTTTTTTGAACCAATTCGCGAGAGGCAGAACCCAACAAAATAAACTTCCCATTTTGTCTGTTTTCGTCAACAATACTTCTTAAAACACCAAATAAATCGGGTATCAATTGTATTTCGTCAATACAAATTGTTTTACTTTCATTTAACTTAAAAAACAAGCGTGGATCATTCAGTTTGTTTAAATCTTCAGCATTTTGCAAATCTAAATAAATAGTATTTTCTTGAGCCAATAATAAGTGTTTTACTAGGGTTGATTTACCGCATTGACGAGGACCAAGTAGGGCGACAACAGGAAATATTTCTCTGTATTTCGTTAATTCGGCCTCTAAACTTCTTTTAATATACATTATTAATGTTTTGATTATCAGCTACAAATATATGATTAAAATGCCTTTGGTGCAAATTGAAACTTTGTGTTTCAATTTGCACCGCAATGTTTAACCCAAATTCCAATAATGCGTTTGCATTAGAAATAAATAGCTAACATGTTTCATTGTAGTGTGGTGTTTTAAAAAAATTTAATGTTGGCCTTGTGAAAATGGCGTTAAGAAAAATATAATGGAAGGCGTTCGATTATACCAATTGCATTTATTTTTTAGTCCAATTAAACCCGAATTAATCAGTAGAAGTTACGTATGTAACGCACTAGTGATTTTATGAGGGCAATCCCGCTTAGCAGGTGTTTTCAATCCATTGGTTCAATGGATTGAATTACAGCTGTTTTAGCGATTCCGCATTTTCTAATGCGGAATTTGGGTTAAATGCGTAATCTGGGTTAAAAATGGCCTTTGATCATTTTTGCAAAACTAGTACAACTTTTAAAAAAGCACTTTGTACCATGAAGGTGCTTTTGTGTTTTAATCCTCCTTATCTTGAGCAATTATTATTTGCTTGAATTTGTTGAGCTGCTCCTTTCTTTTGCCGTCAATAACTGGATATTCAATTTTTAGGGACCTTAATTTTTGAAGGATTAAACTACTTACTATTAAACGCATATGCTTCTTATCATCGGCAGGAACAATGTACCAGGGCGCATGCACTGAAGCCGTGTTATTAATGCAGTCTTCGTATGCCTTCATATATGCTTTCCAATGCGCTCTTTCCTGCACATCAACTTCTTCAAACTTCCAATTTTTTGAGGGGGTATCAATACGTTCGAGCATGCGTTTTCCCTGCTCCGCTTTTGACACATTCAAAAAAAACTTCATGATGTGCATACCATTTCTGTGGGCGTATTTTTCGAAGTTTTGAATATCAGTATACCTGTTTTTAAATACTTTATCTAAATCTTGCGTATGCTCTTCGGGTATCCTTTGGCTATTTTTAAGTAATTCGGGATGCACTTTTACAATGAGCACCTCCTCGTAGTAGGAGCGGTTAAAAATGGTGATACAGCCCCTTTCGGGAAGATTGATATTGGTTCGCCACAGATAATCGTGCTCGAGATCATTAACAGATGGTTTTTTATATGCAAAAACCTTCACACCATGTGAGTTTACGCCACTCATTACATGCTTGATGGTGCTGTCTTTTCCGGCTGCATCCATTGCCTGAAAAATGATTAACAAGCCATACCTGTTGTGCGCATACATTTTGCTTTGCAATTCATCTATTTCTCGCGAAAACTCCTCTGCTAGGTTGTTGAATTCAATTTTTCCCGAATAAGAAAGCTCTTCCTTTGTTTTCAATTTATTGAGCTCAAGGTTCTTTGAGCCATCAAAGGTGTAGCTATCTGTGTTGATTTTGTTAGTCATTGGCAGTGAAGGCAATTACTCGTTTTCCCAAAGTGCATAGCGTTCAAGTTGTATCTTACCTTTGTAAAAGATACCTGTGCTGGCAGCAAACGACTCGGTGTAATCGCTTACATAGAAATGGTTTTTGAGTGTTTTTGCCGTGTTTAAAAGTCCCTTTTCGGCCAAATGATTGAACACGCTTTCTGCCACAATTTCGGCACTATCAATGATTTTAACTTTCTGCCTGTAATATTCCTCTATTTCGGGCCTAATGAGCGGATAGTGTGTACAGGCTAATATGAGTGCATCAATTTTTTTTAACTTGGGTCTTTGAAGATAGCTATTGATAACCGTTCGGCTGATTTTATTGTTGTAAAAACCTTCTTCAATCATGGGTGCTAATAACGGAGTAGCCAAAGAAGCTACTTGTAGCGAAGGATTCAATTCTTTTAGTCGCTTGGCGTAAACATCACTTTTAATGGTTCCTTTTGTAGCAATAACGCCAATCTTTCCGTGATGGTATAGGGCTGCCACACGACTCACAACTGGCTCAATCACACTTATTACAGTGGCCCTTTCTCCGACCTGCTGCTTAACAATTTGATAGGCCACTGATGAGGCAGTGTTACAGGCTATCACAATCATTTTGCAGTTGTTTCTCAATAAAAAATCAGTGATTCTGAGTGCGTAATACTTTATGGAATCTGCAGATTTTTCTCCGTATGGAAAATGCGCTGTATCGCCAAAGTAAATAAGTTGCTCTTTAGGTAAAATTTTATGTATGGCATTTGCCACAGTAAGACCTCCTATACCCGAGTCGAAAATACCTATTGGCATTTCATTGAGTTTGGTTTTGGTTTGCTTTGCCATATGTTTACAAAATTAATGTAATAAAACCGAAATGCTTTATTTAGTGGAACGAAATTAATCATTTTGACCGGATTATTATCCATAGAGGTCCAATCACCCAATATTCCTCATTAGATTATTCGGAATGGCCAAAATAGCTGTAATTCAATCCATTCGTTGAATGTCTGCCAAGCAGAATTAATCTGCCGCTGGCACGTAAAGAAAATTTTTGAATTGATAGAATTTACTGATTGTTTCGGTATCAAATTTAATGCGTATAGAATCTGCAAAACCATTGAACTTCCCAATGGTAGTTCTTTCTTTTATGGTGCATGGTTGGTACCTTACAGAATCGATAATGGTTACCTTTACATCTCTGTACACCTCCTTCCCTATTTCGGCACTTTTAAGCGATTGTGGGTCGTGTCCAAGCACCGCGCTGTTCTCATACCAATTTTTATTCTCTTGGTTTAAAAACGAAACTATACGGTATTTTGCATAGGTTTTGCTTCCGGCATTTAATCTCGTTTCCAAAATAATTTCTAGGATACTGTCTTTATTAAAATCTTTCACCTTTAAGCGATACAAATTATCGTAATACCAGCAACCATTTTTCCAGTATCCTTCCTTAGATTTATACAACAGCAATGCTACTTGAATGATATCTCTACCCTGCAGCAGTGAGTGCACAACAATACACTCATTGTTATGCAATGATGTGTAGTGGCCATGATAAAATTTTGGCATAGCACCAGGAGCCTTAGTAAAAGCGGGAGCCCCACTATAGTCGGTGGCTTTCTTTTGTGTTACAATTAGTCTAAATGCTTCCTCCTCAGTAGGCAACTGCGACATTGCAGGCGGTGAAACCAAGCTCATGAACAGCAGCAATTTGAAAAATCTATTCATTGGGCTGCTGACAAAGACTTACAAATAGGCCTTAATCTTTTGGGCATGCGCAGACAGCTCTTCTTGCGTGGGCTTTAGCTTTTCTGCACTAAAATTCATGTCGGCAACCGTATTGATAGGCACAAGATGAATATGTGCATGCGGAACCTCAAGTCCAATCACACACATACCAACCTTTTTACAAGGAAAAGCTTTTTTAATTGCCTCGGCAATGTGCTTCGCAAAGTTCATTAAACCTGTATATTCAGCAGCATCAAGATCAAAAATATAATCGGTTTCTTTTTTAGGAATCACAAGCACATGACCGTACCTAAGCGGAAAAACATCTAAAAAAGCAAGGTAATTTTCTGTTTCTGCAATTTTGTGACATGGCAGTTCGCCATTGACTATCTTTATGAATATGGTTGACATGATTAGTCGCGACTCACATTTAATATTTCAAACTTCATTACCATTCCAGAAGGCACCTTGATTTCGGCAGTTTCTCCCACCTTCTTTCCAAGCAGGCCTTTTCCTATAGGAGAATCCACAGAAATTTTGCCAGATTTTAAATCGGCTTCTTGCTCAGGGACTAGCGTGTAGGTTAACTCGGCCTTGTTGGCTAAATTCTTTAGTTTTACTTTACTCAAAATAAGTACTTTGTGAAGATCCAATTTAGACTCATCAATAATGCGGGCGTTGCTAATGGTATCCTCTAGTTTTGATATTTTAAGTTCCAGCAGGCCTTGTGCCTCCTTGGCGGCATCATATTCAGCATTTTCAGATAAGTCTCCTTTATCTCTTGCTTCGGCTATTTGATTGGAGATGCTTGGTCTTTCCTTGGTTTTTAAATGATGTAACTCTTCCTTTAATTTTTTGAGTCCTTCTTCTGTTACGTAGGCAATTTGTGACATTTTACAATATTTTTGTTTACTGATATACAAAATAAAAGAATCCCGATTTTACAACCGGGACTCAATTATATTAGATGATTAAGAAATTAATTAAATCTTTAAGCGCAAGCCAATGGAGTGTATACCTGAGAAAGGATTGGTTGTACGGAAAGCGTATTCAACACCAAATTTACGCTTGCTTTCTTTTCCAAGCGGAATATCTGCCGAAAATCCTGCTGTTGGACCAGTTAAAGCTGTTTTGCGATCATCTGCATTAAAAATACCCTTCTCATATACCATTCCGGCTCTAAGCATAAACATTGATTTAAATCCGTATTCAAAGCCAAGGTTGAACTGATCTTGGGTAAACGAGTTGGATGTAAAGTTAAAGGCAGTTGTAAGTCTATGATTGTTATTTTCTTTGCTGAAGTAGTAATCATAGGCAGCTCCAATGTTTACCAATGAGGGTAAATCAAGCGCTTGTGATCTAAACTCCAGTGTTTGTGCCGACCCTGTTGATGTTATATTTGCTTTTACCGAAATACCATCGCCTTGGTAGCTCATTTGAGGACCTACATTTTTCAAAGAAATACCAAAGTGTACATTTTTACGCTTCAGCTCTTTGTCTTTACCAAAACTAGTCACGTATTGAATGCCTCCATCAAAACAAACGCCTGTTGCTCTTAAATTGGCTATATTCTCTGAAATCACCTTTACATTGATTCCTCCAAAAATGCTATTAGAAAACTCTTTAGCATAGCTGAGGTTCATGTTAAGAAACTGTGGTTTAAAAGTACCAATGTTGCCTTCGGGTTGCTCAACTGTAGTAACAGGAATATTCCCAAAATCCATAGCCATTACACCAAATGCAAGTGCGCTGGCATTGCCTAGTTTTTGACTGAATCCAAAAGAATTGATACTTATTCCGGTGCCCACTAACCAATTTGTACGTGCAGCAAGCAGTTCAGTTTTTTCTGTATGTGCTACACCTGCAACATTTAGGTATTGCGCTTCTAAACCGGCAACTGATGCAGAGTTGGCACTACCCCAACCCGAGCTTCTAACAAATGGATTAATGAGCAATTGGGTTCCCCCTGCTTGTCCTGCTCGATCGGGATTTCCGGCTAATACAGCACCAGACATTAAAATGCTTGCTGCAATAGCTTTAAACCTCATACGATTGTTTGATATCATAACAATACTTTTTTATAAAAATTAAAACTGATCTAAATCTATCGGACGCATTGTACCGAAGAACTTCACTACTTTTTCGCCAACCTCAGGCACATTTACATGTATCAGGTACAATCCGCTTGCTATTGGCACATTTTTCTGATTTTTCAAATCCCAATCCAATGATGTTTTCGGATCATCCTTTTGGAATCGTCTAATCAAAGTACCGTTCACGGTATAGATGCTAATAACACAATTTTGTGGTAAGTTGGTTATTTTAACTAAATTATCAATGGTATTTTGCTCATAAGCAGAGTACGCAAAATATGGATTTGGTACCACGTTGATTAAATCCAAAGCACTCTTAGCAGTAGTAGCATTGCCTTTGATAGCGGCCAAATCACCTGTTCCGAAAGAGTAGAGCGGGAAGTCGGCATTTTGAGGAACCGCTGCTTTTGGCGCTAGAGGATCATAGTTATTATTTATAACAGCATTACCTGCAAAATATCTCGCATATGGCCTTGCCACACGAATCTTAATTTTAACATCTGTTCCTAGGAATGTAGTGTTTGGAAGGGTAAGAGGAATGCCGGTCCACATACAATCTTTGAACACTCTTTGTTTTTCAGCAACTTGATTTGCCAATAGTTTTGTTCTGATAAACTCACCTTGATCATAAATAGGCATAT
>JBILUU010000169.1:0-6363 GCA_044370815.1 Bacteroidia bacterium | reverse complement strand
GTACTTACAGAAAATAATGCTACAAGTATTGATTTAACTGCTGCACCCAAAGGAATGTATTTTATAAAATTAAACGGAGGCAGGATTGAAAAGTTGATTAAAAATTAAATGAGTAAAAGCGCAAGTAGAACCAAGTATTAAAAAATAATTCAAAACCTAAAACGATTAGACCATGAAAAAACTTTTTACAAAAATAATTTTGGCACTTGCCTTTTTAGGAATAGGTATTAATCATACTCAAGCGCAGTATGTTACCATTCAGGACAATAATTTTAAGAACTGGTTAATGCAACAATACCCAAGTTGTTTTAATGCAAGTCAAGAAATGGATACAACATGCAGTAACATTGTAAATGAAACATCATTGATTTTACCTACATCAATCCAACTATCACTTTTTGACATTAGAGAAATAAAGTATTTTGATTCTTTAGAAAGTTTAATTGTTACATTTAATAATATTCAAACTATTGAAAGGTTCCCTAGCTCATTAGAAAACATTGGTTTTGAAAGCCTTCCTATGCTTACTACTATTCCAGTTTTGCCTTCAGGCCTTGATACTTTAAAATTGGCATTCACGAATGTTCAACTTATACAAGGAAATTTTCCTGATTCTTTAGCTGCTTTGAATTTATCTTATGGTCAGTTTACCTTTCTGCCGCCTATTCCCAATACGGTTAAAGTATTAGCTTTAAATCATAATTACCAAATTTCTAATTTACAAGCTATTTTAAATAATTTGCATGAAGGCTTAGAAACTTTAGGTATGGCATATACTGGTATGAGCTATATCCCAAATCTGCCTTCTACATTGGTATTTTTAAATTGCTCAGGTAATTCAATTACCCAAATTCCTGCAAATATGCCTCTTAATTTAAATAGTTTATATATTTCTGAAAATCAAATTTTTGGTCCTTTATTAAATGTTCCGCCCTCGGTGAGCATACTTGATATTTCATCAAATCAAATAACATCAATTCCTGATTTTAATAATTTGAGTTTTATTAATTGTAGTAATAATGCTATTGATACTTTATCCTTAAATAATTCAAACCTTCTCACAACAGTTATATGCAACAATAACAACTTAGCGCATATTGAAGGTAGCTTTGGATATTTACAATACATGGAATGCAGCAATAATCAGTTGACTTCAATTGATTTTGTTTCTAATAGTTTGGTAAGTTATCTAAAGTTTAGCAATAACCAGGTTAGTTGTATGCCCGAATTGCCTCAAAATTTATGGTGGCCAAGCCAGTTTGATGCAACATTAAATAATTTTCATTGTGTTCAAAACTATGTAGCGGCTATGGATTCTGCATTTATAGCAAACTATCCCTTGTGTGTGTATGGCGATTCAATATCTAATCCGAATAACTGTAGAAATGCAAATGGAATTGTAGGAGCAACTTACCATGATTTAAACAATAATTGTGTCGAAGATGTAAATGACGGGAACTTATCAAATGTTAAAATAAACTTTTATAATCCAATTAATAATGATTTTTGGACTGTTTATTCGCATTACGGGGTATTTAACAATACATTACCACCAGCTACTTATTGGCTTAACATTGATACAACCAATGCAAGCTATGAAATTGATTGCAATTATCCAGGAATGGATACCATAGTTCAATTAACTAATATACAAATTTTGGCTGATAGTGTAAATTTTAGCTTAAAGTGCAAAAGCGGATTTGATATTGGAGCAAAATCTGTATGCTTAAATGAAGGAATTGCATTTCCAGGACAATTGCATCATACCAAAATAGTTGCAGGTGATTTGAGCCAATGGTATAATTTAAATTGTGCGCAAGGCACAGGAGGACAAGTAACTATAACTTATACTGGTCCTGTTAGTTTTGAAGCTCCCGATTTAAATGCCTTAACGCCAAGTGTATCGGGTAACACACTTAGCTATTTGGTTAACGACTTTGGAAATGTAGATATTGAAACAGCATTTAATTTAATATTTAGAACAGATACTACTGCTCAAAGTGGAGATTTAATTTGCATAAGCGTTCAATTAACATCGAGCGCAACAGAAACAAATTCAACAAATAATTTACTTAATTTTTGTTATCCAGTTGTAAACTCATACGATCCCAATTACAAGGAAGTTTATCCAACCAATGTTGAACAAGGTTTTCAAGATTGGTTAACTTACACCATTCATTTTCAAAATTTAGGAGATGCTCCTGCATTCAATATTAGAATATTGGATACATTAGATAGTAACTTAGATGCGCAAACATTTGAAATATTAAACGCGAGTCATTTTAATACAACTACTTTACAAAATAGTATTATAAACTTCCGTTTTCCGAACATTATGCTACCCGATAGCGCCAGCAACCCCAGTGGAAGTCAAGGATTTGTGCAGTATAGAATTAAACCACTAGCTAATTTACCTGTTGGCACACAAATAAAAAACACAGCTCATATTTACTTTGATTTTAACCCTGCTATTGTAACCAATACAACAGAAAATAATTTTGTAACAACAGTAGGAAATATTACACTGCCGCAAATCCCTAGCATACAAGTGTATCCAAATCCAAGCAGCGGTGTTTTTATGATTTCTGCTAAAGCTAACATAGAAGTATATAATTTAGTTGGTGAGTTAGTACTTACAGAAAATAATGCTACAAGCATTGATTTAACTGCTGCACCCAAAGGAATGTATTTTATAAAATTAAACGGAGGCAGGATTGAAAAGTTGATTAAAAATTAAATGAGTAAGGTATATAAGCGTTGTGCACTTTACCCTGACAGGTTTAAAACCAAAGGTAAAATGAGAGCTGATACGAACAAAAATGAATACATTTATATAAAAATTACAGCAATGAGTTTATAATTGTATGATTACACTAGAATTGTTGAAGCAATGCACTAAAGATAATCGTAGAGCTCATTATGAGCTCTACAAGCTTTCTTTTGCCTGCTTATACAAAGTTTGTAAACGTTATTATTATAATGATGATGATGTAAAAAGTGCACTTAATATGGCTTTTTTAAAGGTGGTTACGCATCTTGATCAATTCGTGCAAAAAGAAAAACAGATAGAAACATTTGAATTTTGGATGACTAGAATTACCATCAATCATATTGTAGATGAATTTAGGAAAAATCAAAAATACAAAGCAGCAATGCTTCATACAGAAGATTTCAGTCAACTAAAATTAGCTGATCAAAATACAATTGAAATTAAGAATGAAGTACCTGAAATTATGCTTGCACTAGAGAAATTACCTTTAGCTACTCGAACTGTTTTTACCATGTACACCATTGATGGCTACAAACACAAAGAAATTGCTGAGTTGATGCAAATATCTGAAAATACAAGCAAAGCACATTTTCATCAAGCTAAAATTAAATTGAGAGAATTATTGAATATAAAAGACAGTGCACAAATAGCCATTGGTATCATATTATTTATTACATATTACAAGTAAATGAAAAGCGAACACAACAATAACGAAATGCCTTCACCAGAAGACTTTTGGCCCGAAGCTAAAGATCTTTTAGACAGTCATTTTGCTAAAAGAAAAAGATGGTTTTTATATTTTGCTGGAGGCCTATTATTAATTATTTCTACAATAGGAATAGTCTTTAATAATCAAAAAAATAATGTAATAACTGCTAGTTTGAACCAAGCTAAGACAAAATTAAATTCTAATCAAATACAGGTAAAAAATACTACGCATATAAACAATAAAAAAATTAAAACAGATGCACCTGTTGTAAATGAAAGCAATGAAACTTCAACTAAATTAGAAAATCAAAACACAACAGTTAAAAACAATACTCAACCTATCATAGTTTCGAGTTATTCCAATAGTAATAATTTCTCTTCAACTAAAATAGAAAATCAACCCATAGAAACCAAAACTGATCAAAAAAGGAACAATTTTAAAAATGAAAATTTAATTATTGCATCAACTTCTAAGATTGAAAACAATAGGCAGTCAGCTGCAGAAGAAGTTAAGATTGATTTATCGAATACTCATCAAACAGTAGAGTTACCAACAAATAATGAAACTGTTGAAGCACAGAGAGGAACAGATGCAATTGTATTTTCAAAAATGCCACTTTTATCATTTAAAATGATTGAACAAAAACTAAATCATATGATAAATGAAAATAAATATGAAGGACTTATTAATGATGATTACTTTAATAATAAAAAGAAGTTTCATTATTTTATAAGTGCTTATGCTGGTATGCAAGCAGTAAACAAACAAATTAAAGCGGATCCAATGTTTACCGAATATGCTGATATTAGAAACACTTCAGAAAAGAAAATTAATACCACGTATTTTGGCATAAATTTAACTATTGAAAATAAGGATTTGATGTTTCAAACAGGTATTGAATACAACGCCATTGGGGAGCAAAATAATTATGAAGCCAAAAGCAAACAATGGATGAAAAATGATGAGAAAGTTTGGGATGTATACAACAAACAAATCATAAAAATAGATACTGTGTATCATTTTGGAATTGTAAATTATAATCAAACAATAGTGAATGTAAAAGACAGCACCTTGCTTACAAAATCAGATAGTATTTTTGCATATCAAACAGATAACGCAATCGCAAAAGCAAATGCAAAAACTACCATCAATTATTTGGAAATTCCATTGATGGTGGGTTATCAATTTAAATTTGGCAACCTTGCTATTGCCCCTTTTGCAGGAATTTCAGTTGGCTATTTAACTAAATCTCAAGGAATGTATATGAATAAAACTATCACAGGAATTGAAGAAATTAATGATGCAAATTTGATCACAACCTTCAACTTTAACTATCAATTAAAACTACAATTAGGATATAATATTAATGATAATTTTATGTTGATATTAACACCACAATACAGAAATAACTTGTTTTCTGTGAGCCCTAAATCTAGTGAAATAAGCACTAAATACAGTACTATTGGCGCTTCATTTGGTTTGAGTTACAAACTGTAAAAAGGCTGAATAAGCCCTACAAGTAATTCTAACCAATGCTGATCTATTTCATCAAAATCATTGAGCTTGTCACTATCAACATCCAGTACTCCAAAGAAATTATTGTTGATATCAAAAAGAGGCACAACAATTTCTGATTTTGATAAACTGCTACAAGCAATATGTCCGGGAAAGTGATCAACATTTTCAACCAAAATAGTTTGCTCCTCGGCCCAGGCAGTGCCACATACGCCTCTTCCTTTGGCAATACGCGTGCAAGCTACGGTGCCTTGAAAGGGCCCTAATACTAATTCATTCTGATTAACAAGATAAAATCCAACCCAAAAAAATTCCATGCCATATTTAAGTATAGAACAAAGATTAGCCATGTTGGCCAATTGATTAGTTTCAGCTGTTAGCAGTGCTTCTGCCTGATCATAAATCAGTTTGTAGCGTAAGTTTTTGTCTGTGGTTGTAGGAACTTCAAATGATTCTGCCATAGCTTTCTACATTTTATTTACCATAATAGTGTATGCCACTTCATGATTTGATAATAAATCTAATTGCTGAAAACCCTTGATATAATAACCTTTTAAAGGATTAAAGTAAATCTCTTTGGCGTTTTTAAAAAGAAAATTACTACCAAATGAGTTTAAAGTCATGTGCACAAGCTGATTGTGATGATAGTGGATATAGGCCTCCTGTAAATTGAGCTTTTTATCCGTACACGTTAAATGATAAATGAGTGTATCGGCATTCCTGCTTGTATCAATCCTTAATGCACCTTTATATGCGGGCTTATTCGTGTTAACTGCTTCTAAAAAATCCATTTCCTTTATCCAATCGGCATGTGCCATGATTACGGTATCTGATTGCCCATTGATGCTGACAATTTTCCTTAAATCATGATGTTGCAACGAGTCAAGGAAAAACAAAATGATATTCTTAGGATTCACTGTTATGCTGTTGGCAGCATCATTTTTTTTACTGTCGTAACATGATGTATAAATGAGCGCAGCAATGCAAATACATAAAAGGTTTGAAATAACTTTTGGCACGATATACGTTTAAAAAAAAGCCGCCTGTATAAAGGCGGCTTTAATGATTAAATATCAAATTTTATACCTTGCGCGAGCGGCAATTGACTGCCATAATTGATGGTATTTGTTTGTCTGCGCATGTATGCTTTCCAGGCATCAGAGCCACTTTCGCGACCACCTCCTGTTTCTTTTTCACCACCAAAAGCACCACCAATTTCGGCACCCGAAGTACCAATATTTACATTAGCAATACCACAATCAGAGCCATTCACCGAAAGGAACAACTCCATTTCGCGCATGCTATTGGTAAAGATCGAAGATGACAAACCTTGTGGAACACCATTTTGCATGGCTATGGCCTCTTCAAT
>JBILUU010000251.1:0-4679 GCA_044370815.1 Bacteroidia bacterium | reverse complement strand
ATTATTTTAATGGTTCGGCTAGCAAGATGAAACTGAGCGGGTGTTGAGGCCTTATTTAACTGATATAAAAACCAGGCAAATCCACCTTGAAAGCATATCAGGAAGTAAGTGAAAGAAATTTTATCGGCTGAGGTGTATTGTTTGGTTTGAATAAATAGAAGTAATAGCATTTCAACAATACTGAGCAATATTACAACACGCTTAGATACCTGTGTGCCGCACACAACAGGCAGTGTTGTGCATCCAAATTGACTGTCGCCTTCTGCATCTTCCATGTCCTTCACAATCTCTCTGATTAACGCTGTTAAAAAAGCAAAGCCCGAATAAACAGCCACAAATTGTAAAACATGATTGAAATTTACATCGCTGTATATCAGCACAGTTTTGTACTTACTGAGCAACATAGGCAGTTCATATAATACCACAATCATAGGCACCATGGCAGTTAATAATGATGTAATGATGTTGCCCGTGAGAAATTGTTTCTTAAAATTAGTGGAGTAAAACCAAAGTAAACCTGAGCTCAAGAGATGGATAAATCCAAGTTTGATAAGTCCCACACGGTAGGCCACATAAAATCCAAGCAATACACCAACAATATTTAATAAACTGTGCAGCAGCATAGCTTGTCTTCGGCTAATTTGCTTACCTACTACAACTTGTTGAGGTTTGTTGATGGAATCTATTCGTGTATCAAAATAATCATTGATAATGTATCCTGCTGCAGCAATTGATAGGGTGGACAAGCAAAGAAGCAAAAAGTTAAAATCACTCATTTGCAGAATAATACCCAAGTTCATAAACTTAAGCATGCTACCAATAAGCATATATCTAATGCAGTATTGAGTAAACGCAATTATGAGCAAGTTTTTCCAGCGAATCAGCTTTAATATTGCAGAGAGCATTATTTCTTTTGTGAGGTTAACTTAGACTGCTATATAGCGTATTTTTTACCAGGTATGCGCATCGGCATCAAGCCACATGTTTTGAACTTTTAAAACCTGCTCAATAATATCTCTTACGCATCCTTTACCGCCTGCTTGATGGGAAACATACAAACATATACTTCTAATATCATTGGCTGCATCGGCAGGGCAGGTAGACGCAGAAACATGTTTCAAGCATTCCATATCGGGTATGTCGTCACCCATGTACAAGGTTTCATCAAGTCCAATTTGGTGATTAAGTAAATACTGTTGAAGCACAGGCAACTTATGATGCACACCCATGTAAATATCTTCCACACCAAGTAAATTCAACCGTTTAATTATAGCTTCCGATTTACCACCGCTGATGATTAGAATACGCAAACCTTTTTTAATGGCTAACTGAAGTGCGTAGCCATCTTTGATATTCATTACGCGCACTTGCTCGCCATCGTTAAAGCAATGTATAGAGCCATCGGTGAGTACCCCATCTACATCAAACACCAGAAGTTTGATGCGAGGAAGCAGGCGTTTAAAATTTTCTTGTGTCATTGTTGATTTAATTATTGTGATGGATTTCCTGAATATGTTTGGTCATAAGTTCATAGATTTTTTTGAACGTCTCATTGCTCTGAAGCATCTGCATTTGTTTCTCTATCACTTGATTGTCGTGCCTCACTGCAGGGCCTGTTTGTGCTTGGTACGGGCTGATATAGTTTAGTTTATTGATACTTTCTTTTATCAAAGGCAACAACATATCGGGGGCGTAATTTTTTTGAGTCATTAAATCGTAGGCCATGTGTATACAATGATTGGTAAAATTAGCTGCAAAAACTGCTGCAAGATGCACCTCGGCACGTTGTGTGCTATTCATTAGATAGGGCTGCAGCCCTATACTTTTTGCCAGGTCTGACAGTAGTGTTTCATCGCTTGATCCACTGCATTCAATTAGTAAGGGGAATTGGTCCTGTGTTGTTTTAATTCCTCTGGTGAATGTTTGCAAAGGATAAAATACAGCATGCCGTTGATGTTTAATAAGCACCTGTGCGGCAGTGTTTCCTGAAGTGTGTACTACTATTCCTTTATTTTCGGGCAGTTCGTTGGCTACTTGAGCAATAGCATTGTCCTTCACTGCAATTATATACAAATCGGCATTGCTTGATAGTGTTTGTATATTACTGATTGCTTTTGCATGGTATGTTGAGGCAAAGTGCGTTGCCTTTTGGATTTCAGGATGATAAATTTCAACAACACGATGATGCCGCTGCATCAGATTAGCAAAATGTTCGGCAACATTTCCGCATCCTAAAATTACAATGTTCAGCTTTTTCATGTATGCTTGCTTTGCAGAAAATGAACACTTTTTACATTAGGCAATGTTGTACTTTGATTTTTTTAAACGTGCTCTAATGGCGATAATCGTTCCAATGATCATGATGATGCAGCCTGCCCAAAGGATATTTATGAATGGAAATACAATGGCTTTTAAGATAATAAATTCTTGATTTTCGCTGGGTTTTTCGGCCAAATCAACATCAATTTTACCATTGTCGGTATGTATATTTTTGAATGATAGTTTTATTCCCATTTCATTTAGTTCGGCATCTATGGGGTTCACAATGTTGCCTTTAATGAGATAAATGGGCTTGGCAAAAAAAGTATTATTTCTAATATCAATCACCTTGAAAGTTGCACCCACTGCAATATCATTGCCGCTGAAATGGTATTTCACAGAGTCGGTTTCCTTGTAAATGTTTTCAAGAATAATGATACTCTTACTTCCAAAAATAGTATCTCCAATAGCAACGGTTGCCGATGCAAAAGGTTTGTAATCATCATCATCATGCTTGTGCCCGCTTTCATCATGCTTATCCATTTCGGCATAGGTGATATGTGTATACACATCCTTATGCAAATAGTGTTTGGTATCTGGCTCAGCCGAGTTACCCATGCGGGGATTTGTTTGCACAATTGGGCTGAGAGTGAATGCATGTTCGTATTTCCCGGCCTTATCTTTTTTGAAATACTCAATATCGAAATAATGATTTACACCTTCAATCCTACGCCCTTTATAACTCAGAAAATATTCTCCCATTTGAAGGGTGTCATGCTTGGCAAGCATAATATTTTCCATGTTGTTAAACTCCTTGCCAAGTTTTGAAATATCAATACCCGAGGTGTTTTGCGAAATTACACGACTCTTTCCTGTGGCTATCAGAGCGCCTAGTAATATCATACCAAAGCCCACATGTGCGATAGAAGCACCTGCTTTGCTGATATCACCATTGAGCACCTTAAATATATAATCGGTATTGCAGGCAATAGATAGAAAGGCAGAAAAAAACAACAAGATGTGAAATACATTATATAATTCTAAAGCGAATGCACAAGCAAGTGTAACCACAGTGCTTATGATTAATGCAATCATTATTTTCTTGAAAGTTAGTTTCAAGTCACTTTGTTTGTAACGCAAAAATTGGGTAATTGCCATCAATAAAGCAACAATTATTGCAAATGGAACTTGCCACGAGTTGTAATGCTCAACCACTTTTGTTGGTGGAGCAAGGTTGCTTCCGAATATTTTATTGATTACAGGTATAGAGGTTGTAAACGTAATTTGGAATGAAGAAACCAGCAAAACCAATGCCCCAATGAACATCCAAAACTCTCGAGATGTACTATTGTCTTCAACTGTTTCGGTATTAATGGCTTTGTAATTTGTTGCAAGCAAGATACTTGCAGCAACTACATAAAAAAGTAAGTATACCAATAGTTGACCGCTCATACCCAAATCGGTAAAGGCATGCACAGAGGTGTTACCCAATATGCCCGAGCGAGTTAAGAAGGTGGAGTATAGAATAAGGATAAAGGTGAGAATGATGAGTATGTAAGCCGAAAATAGCGACTGCTTTCGGCTTTTATAGATCAGCATCACATGCGCACCTCCAACCATCACTAACCACGGAACAAGCGAGGCATTTTCTACCGGATCCCAAGCCCAAAATCCACCGAAACTCAGGGACTCATAGGCCCAAGCACCGCCCATTAAAATACCTGTACCTAGTATCATCACGCCAAAATAGGTCCACGGAAGGGCAGGGGTAACCCATTCGCTGTGTTGTTTCTTCCAAAGGCCTGCTACAGCAAAAGCAAAGGGAACAAGCGTAGAGGCAAAACCAAGAAATAGGATAGGAGGATGAATGGTCATCCAATAGTTTTGTAGTAAAGGGTTGAGACCTCTTCCATCAAGATTAGTGAGGTATTCGGGAACTTTTACAAAGGGCAGTTCCATAAATTCAGGATGCTCTCTAAGTAGTATAAAGGGATTGCTTCCGAGGTGGTAATCAAAAATGTAAATGCCCAAAAGCATGGAGGTTAAGAATACCTGAACAGAGCTAAATACAGTCATTACAGGTGCTTCAAAGTTGCCTGATTTGCGCATTAAAATGAACCCAAGCACTACATGCCAAATCGACCACAATAAAAAACTTCCTTCTTGTCCTTCCCAAAAGCAGGAAAGCATATACCTCACCGGAAGCGATTTAGAGGAGTGTTGCCACACATATTGGTATTCAAAGTAATGGTTGAATATGATATAAAATAATGTTCCCGTTACAGCAAAGACAGATAATCCATGAATATAGAAGGAGGCTCTTCCTATGTTTAACCAATTGTTTTTGTCTAAACTGTTATGGTTAGATGCAAAGTAGTACGAGAAACAAGATAATAGCGCTGCCGTGAAAGAGAGAACAA
>JBILUU010000168.1:0-6373 GCA_044370815.1 Bacteroidia bacterium | reverse complement strand
TGTCCAAGTGCCACACATTTTGTTATTGCAATACCTACCTCTTTGCCAAATATTTTTTCCTCCATATTTTTCCAACCAACTGCCATGTAGCAGGCCATTGTTAAATTGCGCAAATAACATCGTATCGTTGGTTTCGGGATGATAAAATATAAAATTTCCGTGAGGCAAATCATTTAAAAAATTTACCTCTGCATACTTTTTTCCGCTTTGATAATAAATTACATAGTTTCCATTCCTTATTGAATCGGCATACAACTTACTTGGTTTATATTTTCCTCCTGCATTGGTCAATATATTTGAAACTACATACTGTTCAGGGAGCAGTGTATCGGGCTTATTGTAAAAACTTCCGGAGGCAAAATTGTATTTACCATTACTTTGAAAATGTAAGGTGTTGTAAATTAAATTTTGCGCATTTTGAAATCCAATTTTTCTTGTATTGCCATTCATGTAATAGTATCTTGCAAATGGCAAATTAGATGCGTTGGCTCCTATCTTTTCAGAAAGTAATTTTCCGTTAGGGAAATAATTTATTTCCATTACTTTATTAATACTCATTTGCATTAATAAGCCATGGCTGTAAATATAACTTACACATATATTTCCTAATGAATCGTAATAATATTTATTTTGTATAGTTCCATTTTCATCCATCTGCTTACACCAACCGGTTGAGTTAACTTTTTTCTCTTTGCCTGCTGTTATAAATGAACTGTAATTTCTAACAGATTTTATTTTTCCATTTTCATAATATTCTATTGATTCGCCTTGCAATAAATCATCTACAATAGCTTGCAAGCTTGCAATATTGCCGCTGGGATAGTAGCTTTTACGTATTCCATTTTCTTTGCCATTAATGTAATTGGTCTCAGAAACCAATATGTTTTTTTGCCATCTGTATTCCTTTCCTGTTTTAACAGAAACATCTGTACTATCTATTTTAATAATTTCGTACGTAACATCAAAAATTTTATTACCGTTTTCATCATAAGCCATTGATTTACCGGTTTGCAGGTTATTTTTATACTCACTTATCATGTTTAAATTTCCATTAGGATGATAACTTTCCCAGATGCCTACTTTTTTACCATAGTAATAAATCTCTTTGCTATCAAGCTTTCCGTTGTTTTTATATCTTTCTTTAATGCCATTATAAACATTAGTCATTTTTTTACCGTCTATTTCAATCTCTTCATAAAATTCGCATTTTGTTTCAGGTTTTCCGGTATTGGTATATGAATTATTTATGCCGTGAACTTTTCCGTTTTTATAAAAAGTTTCTCTGTATAATTCTCCGTTTTGGTTGTATTCGCGCCACAACCCTGATTTTTTGTCATATTCGTAATTGCCTTCTGCGCTTAGGTTGCCATTGTTATGATAAGCAATATAAGGACCATGTTTTACACTCAATGTTTTTCCCTTTTCAGTTAATTCAATGAGCGTATTTTTATAGTTTAACTGACCATTGTTATTGTAATGTTTTTGCTGGCCAACCAACAGCCCATTTTTATAATTAGTTTCATTTTTAAGCATTCCATTGTTGTGATATTGCAACCATCTGCCCTCTTTTAAACTATCTTTATAGTGGCCTTTAGTGATAAGCACTTTGCCTGCATATTCAAGGTATTTTCCTTGCAGCCAAGATTTGTTTTTTTGAGTATTACATTGGTATGATTTTTTTTCGATAATACCACCTTGCTGATTGTAAGTAATACAATTCCCGCACAGCAATCCTGAACGATAAGAGATTTCGCTGCTTAGTTTTCCGGCATTATTAAACTGCTGTTGAACACCATTTTTTTTATTGTTTTTTAAACGAATAATTTCTTTAACAACACCGTTTTCATATAAAATTTTGATTTCAGTTTTGCTGCCTTTTTTGGAGATTAAGGAATCGTTCAAAGCGCTGTCATTTGCTAAAGCAAAACTGCCCAGAAACAACAGGAAGCATAAAATGTATATGCTCTTATGGTTTAAGTGGTAAAAAGTAAAGGTTGGTTTGTTTTGGGTGAGTAAACTATTTTTTTTAACCACATTCAAGACTAAACAATTTTTCCAAATAAAATTAGAGTTCCTGCTCAAGTAGCAGTGCCATTTCTTGCTGAATAGTCAATGCTTCGGTTGCTGCCATTAATGCAAAATCCTCACCACTTCCCGCATAAATAATGCTCCGCGAGGCATTTACAAGCAGTCCGCAATGATTATTCATACCATATTTTGCCACATCCTGAAGGCTTCCTCCTTGCGCGCCAACACCCGGTACCAAAATAAAATGCTGAGGAATAATGTTTCTGATTTCGGCCAACATAGTAGCTTTTGTAGCGCCTACAACAAACATAGTATTTTCGTGTGTTCCCCAAGCGCTCACCTCCTCAATCACTTGCTTGTAAAGTTCAGGGTTTCCTTTCAACTGAAAATCAATAGCTCCTTCGTTGGAGGTGAGGCCTAAAACAATGGTCCAATTATTTTTGAAAGCAAGGAATGGTTTTACCGAATCGCTGCCCATGTAGGGAGCAACGGTAACAGCATGAGCACCCATTTGCTCAAAAAAAGCCTTTGCATACATGCCCGAAGTATTCCCAATATCTCCTCTTTTAGCATCGGCAATCACCATATGATTGGGATAGTTGGTTTTGATATAATTAATGGTATCAAATAAAATTTGCCAGCCTGCTATGCCCATAGCTTCGTAAAAAGCAGTGTTGGGTTTAAAGGCCACACAATAAGGCGCTGTAGCATCAATTATAGCTTTATTAAAAACTAAACAAGGGTTTTCTTCTTGCTTTAAATGGTTAGGAATTTTATTGATATCGGTATCGAGCCCAACGCATAAAAACGATTGTTGCTTTTTGATAAAACTGCTCAGTTCAGCGTAAGTCATGCGGTAGATTTAATTATCAATTAGTGAGCTTTCCTTCAATTTTTCCATATTTTCGGCCATCTGCAACGCATGAATCATATCTTCAATATTGCCATCCATAAAGTTGGGTAAGTTATAATTTGTGAGCCCTATTCGATGGTCAGTGATGCGGCTTTGTGGATAGTTGTAGGTTCTTATTTTTGCACTTCTATCGCCTGTGCTCACCATGGTCTTTCTTTTTTTGGATATGGCCTCAAGGTGCTTATTGAGCTCTATTTCGTAAAGTTTTGCCCTTAGCATAGTTAAGGCACGTTCCTTATTTTTTAACTGCGAACGATCGACCTGGCAAGTAATTACAATGCCCGAGGGTTTGTGCGTTAACTGTACTTTGGTTTCCACTTTATTTACATTTTGACCACCGGCACCGCTACTGCGCGAGGTTTGAAATTCAAGGTCGGCAGGATTTATTTCAACATCCACCTCATCGGCCTCGGGCAAAACAGCCACACTGGCGGCAGAGGTGTGCACACGACCTTGTGCCTCGGTAAGTGGCACACGCTGTACGCGATGCACACCCGATTCGTATTTTAAGATGCCATAAGCCCCTTCGCCAATAACATTAAAAATAATTTCTTTATAACCTCCGGTTGTGCCTTCATTAAAGTCATCAACCTCTATTTTAAATCCTTTGCTTTCGCAATAACGGGTGTACATTCTAAATAAATCGCCTGCAAAAATACTTGCTTCATCGCCTCCCGCTCCTGCTCGTAATTCGATAATGGCATTTCTATCATCTTCAGGATCTTTAGGTACCAGCATCATTCTAATTTCCTCTTCCATAGCCTCTTTGCGATTGTTACTCTGCTCCAATTCGGCACGGGCAAATTGTTTCATTTCCTCATCCGATTCGTTCATCAACATATCTTTGGCTGTATCAATATTTAAAATAATTGATTTATATTCATGATAAGCATCAACAAGCTGTTTAAGGTCCTTGTATTCCTTGTTCATTTGTTTAAACAAACGCATATCGCCAATTATCTTTGGATCACCTAATCTTAATTCAATCTCTTCATATCTTCTTTTTATGGAAGCTAATTTATCTAATAAATCCATCTTGATTTTTTACTTTATGGCTGCAAAAGTAGTAAATTAGCGCATGCCATCAACAAAAACAACTATTTTAAGCATATTTTGTAACATCATTACATTGTTCTAAATAATTTGCAGAATAGCTTTAAATGATATACATTTGTTTTTAACTCAATTTAAAATCAAATATTTAAACCAACTTTTCATGAAAAGGACTTTCTTGATTTTTTTTATCCAAACATTGTTTTTATACCATGCAAAAGCACAAGTGGCTGCCATGCCATTTAGCCCTGGTTTAGATGTTTTTAATCCTATTACAGGCACTGTAATTGATGCACCTAATGTTGATGATTTCAATTATCAAAACATCCCTATTGGATTTGATTTTAATTATGCTGGCAATAGTTTTGATACAATGGTAGTATCTACAAATGGTTTTATTAGCTTCGATAGTGTTCCATTTACAGCATGGCTTTTTCAAGCCTTAAGTTCTAACTATAAAAATATTATTGCACCTTTAAATGCTGACTTAAAACGCAATCTGAGTAATGCTAGCTTATCCTATGCTACAATTGGCAATGCCCCAAACAGAACCTGTATAATACAATGGTTACATTATTCCTATTTCACGAATGCTCAAACCTCTGATATTAGCTTCCAAATTTGGCTAAGTGAATCAACAAACTGTATAAAATTTATATATGGTGGCAACAATTATGGACCTAATCCCATGCTCACTCGAATTGGATTAAAAGGTTCAAACAATTTAGATTATATTGCACTTACAAACCCTACGTGCAACTGGGCAAATGCTTATCCCATTAATAATATTAATGCTTCGTTTCCAATAAGTTTATCATGCAGTATGCCTTCAGGCTTCTCATTTAATTTTGGCATGTGCAATAGTGAAAATCCTTTAACAATTGGTTATTTAACAGGAAAAGTATTTGATGATACTAATGGAAATGGGATACTTGATAACAATGAAACAGGCATCCCTAATCATATCGTAAACATTATGCCCGGTAATTACTACGTTTCATCCGATGGCAATGGCGATTATGCTTTTTTCTTTGTTGATTCAACGCAAACCTATAATATTTCAGGGGCTGGCATTAATTATTGGAACCAAACAAATTCACCCGCAGTAATATCTTGCAATCCATCTTCACAAAGTTGTTCCAATTTAAATCTTGGTTATCAAGCCATTCCTGGTATACATGAAGTTGAAATTAATTGCCCAAGTTGGACCGTTAGACCAGGTATTTTGGAACCTTATTTTATCAATTATCAAAACAATGGCACTGAAACAGAAAGTGATACCATTACTTTTGTGATGGATTCTCTTTTAAGCTTTGTTAGTGCTAATCCAACGCCTATCAGTGTTAATGGAAATACGATTCAATGGGCTTACAGCAATTTACTGCCAGGTCAAACAGGAAGTATAAATTTAAATTTAATGCCTTCATTAAATGCTGTGATGGGCGATACATTGTATTCGGTGTTAAGCATTGCACCTTTAAATGACACGGTTCCTAGCAACAACATCGTAAATTTAGGTCAATTGGTTGTAAACTCATACGACCCTAATGATAAGCTTGCCGAACCAAGCGGTATGATTGAAGCAGGAACAGAAATTAATTATACCATCCGTTTTCAAAATACAGGAAATGCCGAAGCATATAATGTGGCTATTGTTGATACGATGGATCAAAATTTAGATTTAATGACTTTCCAATTTTTGGGTGCCTCACATGCATGTGTATTTACTATGGAAGGATTGGGCATTGCTAACTTTACGTTTTATAATATCATGCTGCCAGATAGCGGTACTGATATGGCCGGAAGCAATGGTTATGTAAGTTTTAAAGTAAAAACGAAAGCCAATCTAGCTCCATTAACCGTGATTAATAATACTGCAGGTATTTATTTCGATTTCAATCCTCCTATCATTACAAATACCACAGCAGATACAATTCAAATGCCTGTAATTACTGGACAGTTGGATCGAGCAAATACATATTTTATTACAGCGAAACCAAATCCAACTGATAATAATGTGGTGTTTTCTTTTTCAAATGATGTTAATGAAACAGCCAGTTTAACGATATCAACTTTGGAAGGAAAAATTGTTTTTAATAAAAGTAATATCACTTCTAAAGATATCATCAATATTGCAGATTTAGGTGCGGGTATTTATTTCTGTCAAATTGCGTCTAAAAACTATTCAGGGAATATAAAAATAATTAAAAAATAAATTTTGTAAAGCTTTTAACCAAAAGGGAATCAATTCATGGTTCCCTTTTTTTATGAAATAAAAAGGGTGGAAGAATATTGAACCCGAATTAATCAGTAGAAGTTACGCATGTAACGCACTAGTGATTTTATGAGGGCAATCCCGCTTAGCAGGTGTTTTCAATC
>JBILUU010000167.1:0-6426 GCA_044370815.1 Bacteroidia bacterium | reverse complement strand
ACTGGCGAGCCAGGGTTTGAAACAGAACTCACTGTAAGTGTATAGGTAACCACACCTCGTGTAGCACCCGGAGTTACATTCACAACGATATTGGCCGTGCTGCCAGCATTAGAGGTAACGGTGGCTGTTGAACCAAAACTGTTCCCATCAATGGTAAAGTTGGAAGTCCAATCAGCGGGCGCATCATTGGTAAGTGTATATACAAAATCTTCGGATGCACTACCGCTGTTGCCGCTGGTAAAGGCAAAAGAAGTAGCTGTTCCGGCTGCGACATTGCTTACTTCATTGTTAGGATTGGATAATGTATAATTGATCATCGGGTCACCAACACTTCCTACATTAAGCACCTCTTTACTTGTTGTTTCTTGAAGAAAAGATACAACTTTTACATTCGCAGCAACCCAAGTTGGATCAATATTATACGTATAGTTGAAGGTTACAGCGCCACCAACAGGGGCAAGTGTAACATTTTCTCCTGCAGTGCTCGGATACATTTTTCTAAACACATTAGGAAAGTGCAGCTCACCATTGCTTCCTGGGGCTGTAGTGTAATCAATAGGATCCTCTACTACAGCTGTATATAGTTTAAATGTTCCTGTTGGAGCAGTTCCAATGGTTTTAACTACCACAGTAACATCGCGCGTAGCACCATTATCAACTTCTGTAACTTCAATTTTAATAGGACTTCCCATCGAAAACTGAGCATCAACATCAGCTTGTGTCATCGAGGCAGGACCACCTTGTTTGTAGTTACCCTGAAGCACCACATCGGGCACACCACTTACATTATAGTAGGTAACCCTATCCGCAACTTCAGTAGCATTGGCTGCATTCATTGGGTCAACACCCGGCCATGAGGTGTGGTAAGCAATATGCCTTACCGTTTGAGAATTCGCATTTAGGATATTGGTTTCAAATCCTGGATTTTGAGCAGCACATGGTCCGCAGCTGGCTTGTGTAAAATGTTCAAACAACACAAATTTTGGCGCTTGAGCAAAGGCTCCGACACTTAAAAGAAGGCCGGATACTAAGAGTTGAATTTTTTTCATTTTAATTAATTAAGTTTTTTTTCAAATGTAATGTAAATTTAAAACAAATCTAAAAAATAGGTTATTTTAAGGTTTTTAAGTTAACTTTACCGCTTAATAATTCTAAACCCATCATGGAAAGAAAAGTAAACAGGTTTAACAATAAGAAAAAGGAGGAGGAGACTAAACCTTTTAATAAGAATTTTTACGGTAAAAAAACAGAGGCAGGTGTTGGGGTAAACAAAAAAAAAGCGCCCACCAAGTGGCAACCCAATGACGACCTGAAAGAACAAGAGCAAAATACTCAGTTATTGCTCAATACCGCTGAAAGCAAGAGTAGAAACAAAAATGTAAATGAATATGGCGGTTCCAAATCTTCCTCTGAAAAACGAGGAACCGGCTATCAAAAAGATAAAAGGTACGGTGACAAGGAAGGCAGCAAAAGGGAGGACTTTAGTCAACGCAATGATTTTGCTCAAACAGTAAAATCAAGAACTGATAAGTTTCATAAAAAAGATACCCCTAAAACTTATCATGATGAAGAGCAAGATGACAGGTACCAAGAAACTGCTGCTTTCAAAAAGAAAAGCTTGTTTGATCAGCCCGAAAAGCGTGAGCGTAAAACACAAAGGGCATATGAACCACGTAAAAAGTCAGCTCCAAAAGGACCATCAATGCCACGTGTGGTAAAGGATCCCAATGACGAAACCATTAGGTTGAATAAATTTATTTCCAATGCGGGCATCTGCAGCAGGCGTGAAGCCGATGAATTGATAAAAGCAGGCGCAGTAACAGTGAATGGAAAGGTAGTTACCGAAATGGGTTTTAAGATTAAACGTACCGATTTGGTTAACTATGGAGGACAAGGTTTAAAGCCCGAAAGGCAAGTATATATTTTGCTCAACAAACCTAAAGATTACATTACTACCTCTGACGATCCTCAAGAAAGAAGAACTGTGATGGAGTTAATCAAAGGAGCCTGTAAAGAAAGAGTGTATCCTGTAGGAAGGCTCGATCGCAATACCACAGGTTTGTTGTTGCTCACCAACGATGGTGAACTTACTGATAAAATCACACACCCATCGTTTAAGCAAAAGAAAATTTATCATGTTGAACTCGATAAGCCGGTAAAGAAAGAACATCTCAAGTCTATTCAAGAGGGCATTGAATTAGAGGATGGTTTTATCAAGGCCGATGAGGCAAACTATGTTGAAAATTCTGATGGCAAAAATGAAATAGGAATTACGTTGCACTCTGGTCGCAACCGAATTGTGCGCAGAATATTCGAGCATTTTGATTACAAGGTGAAGAAGCTTGATAGGGTTTATTTTGCAGGTCTTACTAAGAAAGATTTAGCAAGAGGAAGATGGCGGTTTCTTACACCCATGGAAATAAATATGCTCAAAATGATACAGTAGTACTTAAGTTAAATGCATGTTATAACAGCAATTTATATTAATTTTTTGATTTCAAAGATTTAAACAATGGCAATTATCGGATCTATCCTGTCAAAAGTAATTGAGCTCAGAAAAAATCTTCCTGCCGTTCCGGTAAGAAAGAATCCCTACAGAACACAAAAAACAAGTTTTAATAAGCTACTAAAAAAGGCTTCTGGTACTGCTTTTGGAAAGCAATATAATTTCGAGCGCATATTGGCCTCTTCAAATCCTATGCGCGAATACCAAAGAACAGTTCCTGTTCACGACTACAATAAAATGTACAGCGAATGGTGGCACAGAGCCCTTGAGAATGAGAATAATGTGTGTTGGCCGGGCGTGATAAAATACTTTGCGCTCAGTTCGGGCACCTCTGAAGCAGCCAGCAAACACATACCGGTTTCAAATGCCATGCTGCGTTCTATTAAAAGAACTAGTGTAATGCAAATGTTATCGCTTGCTCGATACGACCTTCCAGAAGATGTTTTGCAAAAAGGGTATTTGATGATTGGCGGTAGTACCGATTTGAATAATCATGGTTCTTATTTCGAAGGAGATTTATCTGGAATCACAACCAGTAACATTCCTATTTGGTTTCAAAGTTTTTACAAGCCGGGTAGAGAAATTGCATTGGAAAGAGATTGGCATATTAAACTTGAGAAAATTGTTGATAACGCCCCCAATTGGGATATTGGTTTTGTATTGGGCGTGCCTGCTTGGATACAAATAGTGATGGAAAAAGTGATTGAGCGATACAAGGTTAAAAATATACATGAAATTTGGCCTAACCTGTCAGTATTTGTTCATGGTGGGGTATCATTTGAACCTTATAAAAAGGGCTTTGAAAAGTTATTGGGTAAACCACTCATTTACATTGAAACTTATTTGGCCTCTGAAGGTTTTCTTGCCTATCAAAACCGACCGGATACACATGCCATGAAGTTGGTTTTGAACAACGGAATTTTCTTTGAGTTCGTTCCATTTAACGAGGAAAACTTCACACCTGAAGGAAACCTTGTGCCCGAGCCCAAAGTCATGCTCATTGATGAAATTCAGGAAGGTAAAGATTATGCGCTGCTCATCAGCACCAACTCGGGGGCATGGCGATACCTCATTGGCGATACCATACGATTTACCTCTAAATCAAAATGTGAAATCATTATCACCGGTCGCACCAAACATTTTCTTAGTCTTTGTGGAGAACACTTGAGTGTTGATAATATGAATACTGCTGTAAAGCATGCTTCTGAAGTATTTAATATTGCCATTTCGGAATATACTGTGCATGCGGTTGAATACAATAATTTATTTGCACATCAGTGGTACTTGGCCTGTGACGATCAGGTTGACATAAAAGCGCTGAAAGATTGTATCGATAACAAATTGAAAGAAATCAATGATGACTATCAAACCGAAAGAAAGCATGCCCTGCAAGATATTTTAATTGAGGTATTGCCTGTGAAGGTATTCAACGATTGGATGGATCATAAAGGAAAGTCGGGAGGGCAACACAAATTTCCTCGTGTGATGAAAGGTGTTCAGCTAGAAGATTGGAACAATTTTATAGGCAAAATTAAAAATTCTGTTCAAGGATAATCCCTATGTTGAGTGCTTTTTTTCAGGGTATTATTCCCGGTTTAATTTTGAGTGCAGCCATAGGGCCTGTTTTTTTTATGCTTGTTCAAACTAGTATCCAGCGCGGCTTTAATTTAGCCATGACCATGGAATGTGGGATTATATTAAGCGATGCTTTTTGTATTGCTTGTGCCTATTATGGATTGGCTTCCGTTTTTCAAGATCCTGAATATCGAACAGCTATTTATTTTATCGGAAGCTTGCTTTTGTTGGTGTTTGGTGTGGTTACTTTTATGTCGCACAAAAAAGTAAACTTTGATGTGGATGAAGCACTTAAAAAAGGTGACAAAACAAAACTCTTTATCAAGGGCTTTTTGTTCAACCTTTCCAATCCCTCAGTTATATTTTTTTGGATGGCCTTTGTGGGTTTATCTTTACCCAGATTTGCAGGTGAGCCATTGAACTCTTGGTCATATTTTGCCGGCACCATCATTACTGTTTTTAGTATTGATGTGCTCAAAGCTTGGAGTGCGGGTAGAATTAAAAAGTACATGACACAAAAGGCCATGGTTAATTTTAACAAGATAGCAGGTATAGGCATTGCCGGCTTTGGTATAGTTGTTTTTGTTAAAGAAATTATTCTTCATTAATGTCGTCAATCAAACAGCAAATACATTCGTTTATCAAAGATAATCCGCGTCAAGCACTTTTTTTGTTTGCCTACTGCTGCTTCATTGCGCTGTTCTTCTTTCTGAGGGTTGCTCGAAATAACCAAGAATTTTTGTTTTTTAGCGGTGTTCTTGCGGCACTTTATTATTTTTACAACAACACACTGTTTTCCTTTCCCATTCTCAAGTATGTTTACTTGGTTATTGATGTATTATTGTGCAGTGTTTTTGTTATCATCGGCAAAGAAACTATTTCTATGCTTTTTCCACTAACCACCTATCTTACATTATATGTTGGTCGTTTTATTTTTCTTACTGCATCAAAACGCGAACCTCATATCGATATTCTTTTGCAGAAAAATAGCGACAGACTTTATACCTTCATCATGTTCATCATTATTGTTTCATGTTGGGTAGGAATCGTAATTAAATTTATGGATAAAAAAATTGTTTAATACTAATGAGCAAGCCAGCAGTAGCACACATTAAAATTACAAAGGTAACACCTAAAGGGGGCTTTAATGCCGATTCTCCCGAAGAAATTGATACTGTTTTTTTAGAGCAGTTTTTTGATGAAAATGGAAATAAAGTAAAAGAAATTATATACAGTCAGGAAGGCGAAGAAGAGCAAACAACAAACCTTGAATACAGTTCCGATCAAAAGCCCGTGCTTGAAAAACATTTTTTTCATCTCGATGAAATTGAAGAGCAAACGGCATTCAAATTCGATAACGGATTGCTTGTTCAAAAAATAAAAACATACAGTTATGGGAGCATAGAGAATACCTATTACTCGTATAACGAGCATCGCCTACCGCTTACTATTATTGTTTCAGATGATGATGGGGGAGAAGAAGAAAGTGAACTGTTTGAGTATGAAGGTAAAAATCTTATTCACTATATCAAGCAAAATGCCCTGATTGGAAAGGAAAAAGAGATTTGGATTAAATACGATGAAAAAAATCGTCCGATTGAAGAAAAAAAATGGAGTCATCTTACCGGTAAAACAAAAACGAGTTACTTTGATTACTCCAAGCATGAGCATGAGCCCGATATCAAGATTATGAATGATAAAGGGGCAGTTGTTGAGGCGCATATACACACTTTTAACGACCGCAATCAAGTGGTTACACATGAAGTGCAGGTGTCGGATAACGGATTAAAAAAATACATCACTGCCTACGATTATAACGAGCAGGGCAGCGTTACATTTATCGAAACGCTGAATCATAAAGATGAATTGCAGCGAAGGGTTGTCTCAACTTTCAACGAGCACGGCTTGCTACTTAATGAAGATAAGTCGGAATATGCCATTGAGGTAGGCACTGTGGTTACCTTTACTTTTAATTACGAATACACTTTCCATCAATAAACAAATGAGAAGATTTCTACTTGTCGGATTTATTTCATTCATTTTTCTTTCCGATTCTTTTGCCCAACGAGCAAAAAATGGCAATGCTACCATAGGTGCTTCCAACACTATAGTCAATGAATATGCAGTGCTAACTGCCGATGCTGCGGTAGGAAATTTAAACATTACGGTTGATAACAATACCTTGAACACTAATAATCGTTTTAGCGCTGCGCTCGGTCAGGGCGATTTAATAATGATCATTCAAGTGCAAGGGGCTAACATTTTTGGAAATACCTTTGTTGATGGTAGCGGCAACACTTTTGGTGCACCAAAGGACAGTACTTGGGGAGAAATATTAAACTATA
>JBILUU010000166.1:0-6436 GCA_044370815.1 Bacteroidia bacterium | reverse complement strand
CAACCCAGATTACGCATTAGAAATGCGTAAACGATAAAGAAACTGTAAATCAGACTTTTATACCGATTACACTTTCAATTTAGTCCAATTACGGCTTAACCTTATTGGACTAATTTCAAGTAATATCGGCATTAACCATTGCATATTTATTTTTTTTTGAACTAAAAAATAAATGCAATTGGTATAACAAATCTGATAACATTTTCTAAATCGTGATTAACCCAACTAAAGCAAGTAGTTCGATTTTCCAAATCTCCTATTGCTTAATTTGGGTTCAAGTAGTATCGGCATTAATCATTGCATATTTATTTTTTTTTGAACTAAAAAATAAATGCAATTGGTATAATTTGGAAGTTCGTATTTCTTTTATAAATTTGTAATAGGTTTGTAGTTCAGTGCTTTGGTATCGCGACCATCGCAGGCATGCAAACCGTAATGAAAACAGCCAATTAAAAAACTACTGAATCAACTGCAAAAAAACCTATTTTTGAGCTAATAAAAAAACGGATAAATAAAATACAGCAGAAGACGATTGAGAGATTATATTCGTTTAGGAAAGAGTTATAAGCCCTTTTAACAGACAGACGAGCATTGAAACAAGCAGACATAAATATCTATCAATCATTTCTTCTCCCAATTTATAATTGGAGGTATTGGCCGATGGAATTTTTGTATTTGCCATTAACCCTATACGTTTTTTTTATCGGTTCATTCAAAACAGGAAAACTATTTTACTTTTCTGCCGCTAATCCTAAAATACCTTTAGGAGGATTTGCAAATGATTCTAAATTTTCAATTATAAAAAATATTCCTGTTGAATTTAAGCCAAAAACCATTTTAATTACAAAAACCGATAATATTGATAACCTTAAGCATAAATTTCAAGATGAAGATTTTAGTTTCCCGCTTTTTGCAAAGCCTGATATTGGCGAGGGTGGTTTTCTTGCGAGGAAAATTAACTCTTGGGATGAATTATTAAACTATCATTCTAAACACAGAATGGATTATTTGGTTCAGGAGTTTATTGACTATCCATTAGAGTTCAGTATTCTTATTCATAATGCAGAATGTAATTTTAAAATTAGCAGTATCACAGAAAGAAAACATTTAACAATTAATGGTGATGGTTATTCTAGTATAGAAGAACTATTGTCTGCAGATAAAAGAGCAAAGTTTAGAATTAAAAACATAAAAAAGCAATGTGAAAGTCAACTAAAAATTGTACTCGAAAAAGGAAAAACCCTTCAACCAACTTCATTAGGAAATTGGGATTATGGCGCCATATATATAGAAAGGAGTGAACTCATAAATAAAGCCACAATAGACTCTTTAGAAAATGTAAATAAAACAATAAATTTATTTAACTATGCTCGTTATGATATAAAGTGCAATTCAGTAGAAGATTTTTTGCAAGGTAAAATGAAAATATTAGAAATAAACGGTGTCAAAGGCGAACCTATTCACATTTATGATAGTAAGTATAATTTATACGAAGCTTATAAAGAAATTTTTAAACATTGGGGTTTTATAATGGAAATCAGCAAACGTAATATCAAAGAAGGCATTGTATGTCCTAATTTTATACAAGGTTTTGATATGTTACGAAAGCATTATATAACAAAAAAAACATCTCTCATTAAAAGAAAGCAATATGAATAAATTGAAATTCACAAAGGACGAAGGCTCCGAATTCTATAAAGAACTGAACGAAAAAATAGAGCAGTACTTTGCCGAAAAAGGAATTCACAAGACTGGTAACAAGACAATGATTTTTAAAATCATACTTTATTTCAGCCTTGACATTTTGTTTTATGGTCTTATGATTACAAGCACAACGACAATTGGTTTTTACACTTTTTATTTGTTAATGGGACTTTCTGTTTTGCTGACAGCATTCAACATTTCACACGATGCAGCGCACGGAGTTGCGGTAAAAAGTAAATTTTGGAATAAACTATTATTTTCTCTCAGCTTTAATCTACAAGGAAACAACGCTTATGTTTGGGGAAAGAACCACAACGAATCGCACCATTTATACACAAACATTGAAGGTAGCGACATTGATGTTTTAAACAATCCACTTTTTCGAATGACAGAAAGTCAACCACTAAAATGGTTTCATAAATATCAATTTATTTACGCACCTTTTCTTTATTTACTGTACTCATTAAATTGGTTTTTTTTCCGAGAAACATTAATGCTTATCAATTACTCTAGCAGAACTATCAAAATTGAAATTCCAAGAAATGAAGTAATAAAACTTATCCTTTACAAATTGCTTTACATTGGCTATATGATTATTCTGCCTATTTACTTTTCACCATTTGGTTGGACGACAGTTTTATTGGCTTTTCTTCTTAATCACTTTCTTGTTTCGCTAATATTTGTTGGTGTTTTAGGTGTTTCTCACTTGTCTGACTTTGTTGAACATCCGGTTCCTGACAAGGACAATAAACTGAATATGAGTTGGCCAAAGTTGCAAATGTGTACATCAGTTGACTACAACGCTGACAGCACATTTTTCAATTGGACTTTGGGCGGATTCAACGCCCACGCTTTACACCATTTATTGCCTAACATTTGCCATGTTCATTATTTGAAAATCCTGCCAATTTTTAAAGAACTTTCTCAAAAACACGGCTTGACATATATGGAAATGCCTTACAGAAAATCTCTTGCATCGCATTTTAGATTTTTAAAAGTAATGGGACAACATCAACAATTTAAACCTATTCCGTTTGAGAGATAAGCACATACATATTGCTCAAGACAGCGAATTGCTCAAAACCATTTACAAACAAGTAGATGAGCAACTCATTATTAATAAAACAAACTTTACACTAAAAATTTGGGCAAAGTTTATTTTCTATTTCACATTTACTGTCTTTTTTTATTCAGCATTGTTTACAATAAATAGTTCAGTTGGGTTTATTCTCTGTTTCGTTTTGTACGGTTTTATATGCTTGCTTTTTGCATTTAATTTTTCTCACGACTTTTCTCACAACACAATATTCAAAAGCAAAAAATTAAACAATCTGTGTTTTATTTTCATTTACACAATTGTGGGTGCACACGCAGAAGCATGGAAACAAAGACACATAAACTCACATCATTACGCACCAAATGTTGAAGACTACGATTCTGATTTGAAAATTTCAAAACTTATTCGTGTTATCCCTAATAGTGAACATTTTTGGTATCATCGTTACCAACACATTTATGCCCCCATAGCTTATACAAGCTATTCGCTGTTTTGGGTGTTTATCAAAGACTTTGTAATTCTGTTTTCAAATGACGAATACACAGATAAGAAAGGTTTTAAATATCATCTTTCGTTCTGGACACAAAAGACTTTTTACCTGACATTCATACTTGCTTTACCATTACTATTCTCGGAACAAGCTTGGTATATTGTACTGGCAGGTTTTTTGGCTATGCACCTTTCGCAATCACTGTTTTTGCTATTCACATTCTTTATGACACACCACGTTGAGCAGACAGAATATCCGACAACAGACAACAAAGGTTTTATAAAAACATCGTGGCTTATGAACCAAATCAAAAGTTCAAATGATATGCACCCATTTAGCGAAACAGCCAATTTTATACTTGGTGGTTTTAATAATCATATCGCACACCATTTATTTCCACATTATCACCACATTCATTACCCACGACTTAACAAAATATTATACGACATTTTATTACAACACGACATCAAACCAAATCAAACAACTTATTGGGGTGGAATTATTTCACACTTGAGACTTCTAAAACGAATGAGCCATGCGGACAGAAAAAACGGCTTATAACACGGGTTTGGCAAAAGTGGGGGTTCAGTGCTTCGCAGACACATTAATGTTAAATCAAATTTGGGTAATTCGCAGCAATCCCACACATGCGTTATGGTGGAAACGCTACCTCGGCCGAGTGCCAAAACATTAGCAATCATTGCAGGACGACAAACAAAGTAACATGAAAATATTTATAACAGGGGTAACTGGCTTGTTGGGAAGACAGGTTGCCGAATTGTGCAATAAAGAGGGACATGAAGTATTTGCTTTAATACGTGACAAAAAAATAAATAATTCGTTTTTCAATTTTGACCTTAATATTTGTTATGGGGATTTAACCAAAACGGACTCTCTACCTAACAATCTTTACAATTCAGAAATTGTTATTCATTGTGCCGCAGATACAAACATGCTATCTTTGAGAAATCGAAAACAAGAAGAAACTAATATTAATGGAATTAACAATTTAATTCTTGCATCTAAAAAGGCCAAAATAAAGAAGTTCATCCACATAAGTTCGGCAAATACTATAGCCTTTGGAGATATTAATAATAAAGGCAACGAATCTGTGAAATTGAAAACAGCGCCTCATAGGTTACCTTATATCAATACAAAAATCATAGGGGAGGAAATTTTGTTGCAGGAATTTGAATGTAATAACTTTCCGGTTATTATCTTAAATCCCACCTTCATTCTTGGACCAAATGATATTAATATAAGTTCGGGGAAACTAATTTTATCGATTATAAAAAAGCAAATACTACTTTATCCTAAAGGTGGCAAAAACATTGTAGATGTAAGGGATGTAGCACAAACAATTCTCAATTGTATTTACAAAGGGAAAATTGGAAATAACTACTTACTAAGTAATGAGAATTTAACTTATAAAGAAATATTTAACTATGTTGGTGAATATGCAAATGTATCAGCACCTAAACACCAAATGCCCAATTTTATCAGGATTATCATTGGGTACATAGGAACTGGTTTTGAATTCATTACCCATAAAAGCATTTCAATTAACCATAAAACCATGAAACTATCCAGTGAAATTCATTACTACAAAGCTGACAAGGCTAAAAAGGAATTGGGGTTTAATCCTCGTCCTGTAAAAGAAACAATTAAAGACACCGTAAACTGGTTTGCCAATGAATACATATCAAATCAAAATAGTAGAAAATAAAAATGACATTAATGCATTTCACCAACTCCCATTTTCAATTTATAATGGAGATGAAAATTGGGTTCCTCAAATAAGACAGGAAGTAGAGGATGTTTTCGACAAAAAGAAAAACAAATATTTTAGCCATGGGAATTGCCAAAGATGGATACTTATAAATAAGAAAACAGAAATTATTGGAAGAATTGCCGCATTTATTAATGAAAAGAAAGCCTATAGCTTCAAACAACCAACCGGTGGAATTGGATTTTTCGAATGTATAGATGACTTTGATGCAGCATGCCAATTATTTGACCACGCAAAAAATTGGCTAGCTTCAAATGGAATGGAGGCAATGGATGGTCCTATAAATTTTGGTGAAAACAATAAATTCTGGGGACTTTTAATTGAAAACTATAATTTCCCTACCTACTATGGACAAAACTATAATCCATCTTATTACAAAAATTTATTCGAGAAATATGGTTTTCAAGTATATTACTATCAGCTTATAAATTACCGTCAAATTAATGATCCAATACCCGAAAAATATTATCATAAGGCAGAAGCAATTATCAATGATCCATCCTTTTGTATAAAAACCATTGAAGTAAAAGATATAGAAAAATATGCGGAAGATTTTCGAAGTGTATATAATGCTGCATGGGTAACACATGACAACTTTAAAGAAATGGCTAAGGAAATGGCCGTTTCAATTTTTAAAAAAATGAAACCCATAATTGATGAAAGGTTAGTTTGCTTTGTCTATCATAATAATACACCAGTAGCATTCTGTTTATGCATACCTGATTTCAATCCAATTTTCAAACGATTAAACGGCAACTTAAATTTATTGGGGAAATTAAAATTTGTAATATTTAAAAGGTTCGTCAAAATTTCACGGGTAAATGGTGTTGCTATTGGCGTAAATCCTGAATTTCAAAAAAGAGGGATTGAAGGCGCAATATTTTCAGATTTAGCTAAAAGACTGCAAGATAAATCCAAATACGAAGATGTTGTTGTAACTTGGGTTGGCGACTTCAATCCAAAAATGCAATATATATTTGAAGATATTGGATTTACGGTCAAATCGAGAATGGCAACTTTCAGAAAATTATTTGACGAAAACGTTGTTTTTGAGAGAAGTCCAATCATTAATAAAACATAACAGCTGCGTAAAGGTAACTTTTAAACTACAAGTTAAAACTAAAAGATAGACAATTATGGAAATTCATCATGCGACAGAAAAGAAACAACGAACCGCTAAATTGGCCATTCAGCCATTAAATAATGCTTTGTGCTTCGCATCACGTTGGGCGCTGGCAGACAGTTTTGAGCTTCGAAATCGTAAACTTCTATTACCTGCAAAACCTTATCCAACAATAAAAAAACTTGACCTATGACAAATTCGACAATACAATTAAATGAAATTGTAAGAAACTTCACTAAAGAGAACGCCAATAGCAGCATAAGCCAAATTAGT
>JBILUU010000438.1:0-6467 GCA_044370815.1 Bacteroidia bacterium | reverse complement strand
ATGGGTAATTTGGGTACTGTTACCAATGCTTGTGGCGGTAACTTTTATGATAGTGGAGGCCCTGGTGGGCAATATGCAGATAATCAATTTTTCACAGCAACTTTTTGCGCTCCTGCAGGTCAATATATTTCCTTTAATTTCACCTCATTTAACTTAGAAAACAATTTCGATTTTCTTGATGTATACAACGGCCCTAATACTGCTGCTCCGCTGATAGGAAGCTACACAGGTACTTTAGGTCCCGGATTAATAACAAGCACACTTGGTGGGTGCATCACATTTGTTTTTGAATCGGACTTCACAGTGCCGGCAGCTGGGTGGATTGCTTCTATTGCTTGTTCCTCCGCGCCACCCTCAACAGGCAATGATTGCGGTTCAGCTTCTCCGTTTTGTACAGGCACATCGTATATTTTTCCGAATAACACCAATCAACCCAATCTTGGTCCAATTGACTGTTTGGGCTCATCTCCCAATCCCGTTTGGTATTATTTGCAAATTCAAAATCCTGGAAATCTCAATATTAATATCAGTCAAACTGATGCATTCGGTTTTGGAATTGATATTGATTTCGATTTGTGGGGGCCCTTCTCCAACTTGTCGGCCGGTTGTGCAGCTGTTGCCGCTGGAACAGCTCCGAGTATAGATTGTAGTTTTTCACCTGCTTTTACTGAACAAGCCAACATAGTTGGTGCCACGGCCAGTCAGTATTATATATTATTGCTTACAAATTATTCCAATCAGCCTGGTACAATATCATTTAGCAGTGCAGCAGGTTCAACAGCTACTACAAATTGTGCATTATTATGCAATATTACTGATGTAACAGCCAATCCTGGTGCATGTACACCTGCAACTAATACTTACACGGTAACGGGGCAAGTAATAGTAGCAAATCCTCCTTCAACCGGAACATTGTTGATTAATAGCAGCTGTGGCGGTAGCGTTACAATTAACGCACCCTTTGTCTCACCAATTAATTATACACTACCTGGAATTATTGCCACAGGCGGAAGTTGTAACATCAATGCCTCTTTTTCTGCCGACCCAAGTTGTTCATTTACACAATCCTATACAGCTCCACCCAGTTGTACCTCAACAATCTTAAATTGTCCTAATTATGCATCAACGTCAACAAGCCCCAATAATGCGTGTGCTGGTCAGGTGTATTATTTTGATGTGGCAAATACAGCTTGTAATGGAACTATAAGTTTTAATGTGGTTGGGAATTATGGATCACCCTACGGAGATGAAATCACATGGAATGTTGTAAGTAATTTAACTGGTGGAATTGTGGCGGCTGGTGGTCCCGGGATATTTAATGTCAATACACCAATAAACACCACTGTTGGTCCGCTGAATCCAGCTATTTTGGGATCTATATTTACCTTGAACGTTTTTGATGCATTTGGGGATGGATTTGATCCTAATGGATCCATTAGTATCGTTCAAAATGGCGTTACAATTGCAGGTCCAATTGCAGGCCCCGGACTATGGGCAAACAACAATATTATATTTGGTGCTAACATTGCCATTTCACCGGCTACCATCACCATTAATACTCCTAATGGTCCTGTTAGTTCCACAGTTGGAGGTTGCAATAACTTCAATGTGCCTCTATCCCTTCAAAATGCAAATTTTTGTAATACCATCAATATCAATTTACCCTATACTATAACCTGTCAGTCAACAGGAGCAGTGATAGCCAGTGGAACAAAAAATGTTACTGTATATCCAAGTATACCAACGGCTGCCTCTGATTTAGTGAGTATTGACTTCAATTCTTCAACTTGTACTTGGATAGTAACCCCACAAAATGACTGCATTACTGCAAATATCGGTAACGTTTTTACAATATCTCCCAATCCCTCTTCATTAAGCCCCGCTAGCTGCACTGCTGGAAATCAGATATTTGATGTAAGTTATAATGGTTTATCAGGCGGGCCTAACTGCTGTTCTACGGGCGGAGCCTTAGTTCCAATTGTGTACAATTCATCATTCAATCAAAGCAATGTTGTGGCGGGTACCTCTCCCTTTTGGTCCAACACTAATCATGCGGCCATTCTTACAATACCACCCTACAATATTGGAGGAGTTGCTAACTCATTAACGCTCACTATAAACATTAATAACTATTGCTATAATCAACCAGGTCCCAATACACCTGTAAACACATCTTATTGGGTAACAATTATTGTTAATGGGGCAATAGTCTATGATATGCCTACAGGTAATCCCGGCCCTGTCAATAATTCGGTAACCATCAATTTAGCCAATCTTCCAAACGGATACAATCAAAACAGTAACATACAGGTTTATGTATATCCCAATACATTTAGCTCAACGATTTATAATCCATTAGCTCCATGTCCTCCGACTGATGGCAGGTGGAATGCACAGATTTCTGCAGCCATCAACGCAAATTTCAATAATATGCAGCCAACACCTGCAGTTTGTGTCTTCAGTCCATATTTAAGTTATAGTTGTTGTTCATCTAACATAGTCCCCAATGCTGCAGCAAGTGTCTGCAGCGGGGGCTCTCTATCGGCCCTCACTGCTTGGCAGAATACAGTTGTTGCCGCTAACACTTCTTGCATAGTTTATTCAAGTGTAATACCGGTTGCTGGGAGTGTCGCGCCAGATAATTTGTTACCCAATGGAATTAATCTAACCTCAGGTTCCATCGTTCAAAATGTGGTTGCCTATAGCTATTGTGATACGGATGGCAGTGGCTCGGTCAATAGTGGTGATACATACACCCCAGTGAGCACATTTGATTTGACTGTTTTTCCTGCACCTACAGCTACCATATCGGGCACTACTTCAATTTGTGGTGGTACCTCTACCGTAGTTAGTTTCAATGGTACACCCAATGCCACCGTAACCTACACCATTAATGGAGGACCTAATCAGTTTATTACGCTGAATGCAGCAGGTGGAGCAACAATAACCACTGCCGCACTCACTGTTCCCACAACCTACTCTTTAGTGAGTGTAAGTATTCCAGGACCGCCAGTTTGCTCCCAAAGCTTATTGGGCTCCGCGGTCATATCCATTATACCGCCCCCGATTGCCACTTTTTCATATCTCACTCCTGTATGTTCAAATGGTGTAAATCCTTCTCCATCATTTCTTGGAGGAGGAGTAGCTGGCGTTTTCACAGCTTCTCCTGCCGGATTGAATTTTGTGAATACGGCCACAGGTGAAATAAATTTGGCAACAACCACTGCCGGCACATATACCATCACCAATACAATAGCTGCTGCAGGAGGCTGCCCTCAGGTGACTGCCAATTTTACCATTGTGATAAACACTGCGCCAACATTAACAATCAATCCTTTGCCCATTTCATCAACGCTTTGTTTAGGTCAGTCAACAGTTAACTTAGCGGTTACACCAACATCCTTTGCTTCTTACGCGTGGTCACCCGCTGCAGGTTTATCTGCAGTTACAGGGTCTTCTGTAACTGCAAACCCTTCGGTAGCTACAACCTATACAGTCATCGGAACTGCTGCTAATGGATGTACGGCTAGTAGCACTATCAATGTTAATGTGGTTTCACCATCAAATGCAGGTACAAACGCAAGTATTACACTTTGTAGTAATGATGCACCGATTGATCTTTTTTCATTACTTGGTGGTACCCCAATGAATACAGGAGTTTGGACAGGTCCTTCAGTGTTGAATGGTGGCAGTTCAGGGAACTTCAATCCTGCAGTTAATCTTCCCGGTATATACTCCTATACAGTTCCCGGTGTGGCGCCTTGTCCGAATGTTTCCGCCACTGTTACGGTAAGTGTAAATCCACCACAAAATGCTACTATTTCGGGTGCCAGCAATATTTGTTCAGGAAATGGGACTAATATAATTTTTAATGGTAACCCTAATTCAATTGTAACATATAATGTTAACGGAGGTGCATCTCAAACGATAACGCTGAATGCTCTAGGTAGCGCAATACTCCCAACAGGTCCACTTTCTAATACAACAACATATAATCTTCAATTTATTCAATTGCCGGGGCCAACATGTCCTGCATCGCTCAACGGATCGGTAACGATTACCGTTGACCCTAACCCATTAATATCACCTATTTATCATGACTAAATCCTACACAATGAAACAGTTAAACTTTATCCTTTTGATTTTATGCCTAGGCCTAACATCAAAAACCTTGATTGGCCAAACACTAACCAATCAACCGCAAATTATTTGCCAGGGTGAAACGAGGCCTTATCGAGTCGATTGGCAGGCACCTGATGGTCCCGATGGTACACCGGGGTCAACCTATGCTTGGTCAGTAATCACTGCAGGTTTTGTTGGTAATATTGTTCCCAATCAGAGTCCGAGTGGATTTAATAATCATATTTTAATCAATTGGGGAGCAACTCCTCCGGGGTTGTATCAGGTTCAAGTGATCGAAACGAGTAACGGATGTCCATCAGCACCAGTTACCTTGGATGTTCAGATTCTAGCAACACCCACAGCCAATGCAGGCGCTCCACAAACGATATGTCAAGATGGAACTACAACTGCATTTACGGGCACGGTGGGTGGTTCAGCAACAGGAGGAACTTGGTCGAGCAGTGTTGGTGGTACATTCAGCCCTAATGCAAACACACTTAACGCAACTTGGAATCCACCAGTGGGATTCAATGGCGTTGCAACGCTTACTTTAACCACAACGGGTATGGCTCCATGTGCGGCAGCCACTTCAACAGTTGATATTACCGTAACACCAAATAATACCATAGCGTTGAGCTCTGCTGTAGGAACAGATGCTCAAACAATATGTATCAATACACCATTGGTTAATATCACATACACAGTAACAGGCGCAACAGGCGCAACGGTAACCGGATTGCCGGCAGGGGTAACAGGTAGTTATGCAGGCGGTGTTGTAACCATCAGCGGTACACCAACCGGTTCCGGTACAGTCAACTATACCATCTCCCTAACGGGAGGATGCGGAACAGTTACGGAAACAGGTAGTATAAATGTAACGCCTGATAATACAATAAGCTTAACCTCTGCAGCAGGTACTAATGCACAATCTATTTGTATTAATACATCATTGGTTGACATTACCTATGCTGTGACTGGTGCTACAGGAGCCACCGTAACTGGCTTGCCAACGGGAGTAACGGGTAACTTTGCCGGAGGTGTTGTAACCATCAGCGGAACACCAACCGTTTCGGGAACATTTAACTATACAGTAACATTAACGGGAGGTTGTGGCACAGTGACTGCAACGGGAAGTATAACCATCACCCCAAGCAGTTCAATCACATTGAGCTCAGCTGTAGGTACTGATGGTCAAACTATTTGTATCAATACACCGATTGTAGATATAACTTACACTGTTTCGGGCGCTACAGGAGCAACGATAACCGGCTTGCCTGCGGGAGTTACAGGAAGCTACGCAGGTGGAGTGGTAACCATCACGGGAACACCAACAGTTTCAGGAAACTTCAATTATACCATAACACCAACTGGTGGCTGTGGGGTAGTTTCGGCTAATGGTGTTATCAATGTCACTCCATTAAATACCATCTCTTTTACCTCTGCAGCGGGAACAGATGCTCAAACATTATGTATCAACAATCCAATAGTTTTAATTACCTATTCAACAGCTGGAGCCACCGGTGCAACAGTTACGGGACTACCAACAGGTGTGACGGGTAGTTACAATGCAGGAGTAGTTTCGATTAGTGGCACACCTTCAGTAAGTGGCACATTCAATTATACCGTAACGCTGACTGGCGGATGCGGTGCAATAACTGCGAATGGTACAATAACAGTTACACCTGAAAATACGATTGTTTTAACTTCTGCCGTTGGTACAGATGCTCAAACTATATGTATAAATACAGCATTAGTTAATATTACCTACGCTACCACAGGAGCAACTGGTGCAAATGTTAGCGGTTTGCCTATAGGTGTCACAGGTATTTATGCAGGTGGTATAGTAACGATTAGTGGTACACCTAGCGTGTCGGGTACATTTAATTATACCATAACATTAACAGGTGGATGTGGTTCAGTCACAACAACAGGTAACATCACAGTAACACCAAATAATACCATAGTATTGAGCTCTGCTATAGGAACAGATGCTCAAACAATATGTATCAATACACCATTGGTTAATATCACATACACAGTAACAGGCGCAACAGGTGCAACGGTAACCGGATTGCCGGCAGGAGTAACAGGTAGCTATGCAGGCGGTGTTGTAACAATTAGTGGTACACCAACTGTTTCTGGTACCTTCAATTATGACATCACCCTTACGGGAGGATGTGGCACTGTTACTGAATCAGGTAGTATAACCGTGACGCCCGATAATACAATAAGCTTAACCTCTGCAGCAGGTACTAATGCACAATCTATTTGTATTAATACATCATTGGTTGACATTACCTATGCTGTGACTGGTGCTACAGGAGCCACCGTAACTGGCTTGCCAA
>JBILUU010000165.1:0-6478 GCA_044370815.1 Bacteroidia bacterium | reverse complement strand
ACTAAAGCTCACTTATGAGGCAAGAAATAATCTGGTAGATTTACAATCGCTGGCATTTTTAGTTTTTAAAAACGATTCTTTGTTATACGAAGAGTATTGGAACGAAGGTGCAGTTGGCTCAGTAACCAACTCTTTTAGCATGGCCAAAACATTTGTGAGTGTGCTCACAGGCATTGCTATTGGTGAAGGTAAAATTAAAAGTGTTGATCAGCCTGTGAGCGATTTTCTGCCTGAATTTAAAACAGGCAACAATGCTAAACTCACAGTAAAGCATTTGCTCACTATGAGCTCAGGGATTAATTTTGATGAAGATTATGTGAATCCTTTTGCCTATCCTGCCAAAGCATACTACGGCAATGAAATTCGAGAACTCACTATGAAATACCAAATGACCGAAGAACCAGGTAAGGTATTTAAATACTTGAGTGGCAATACTGAATTGCTAGCTTTTGTGCTTGAAAAAGCATGTGGTAAAAGCATTAGCGCTTATGCTTCCGAAAAACTTTGGATTCCGCTGGGAGCATCAAAATCGGCCTATTGGAGCCTCGATCATAAGAACGGTGTTGAAAAGGCCTATTGCTGCTTTAACAGCAACGCGCGCGACTTTGCACGCATTGGAAGTTTGTACATGCATCAAGGAAACTGGCATGGGCAACAAATTGTACCAAGTGATTATGTGCAGCAGTCGGTAATGCCTGCAGCATTAATTGATGAAGACAATAAACCCAACACGCGTTACGGATACAGTTGGTGGATGCTCGATTACAAGGGTATGCATATTTACTATGCGCGCGGTATTTTAGGTCAATATGTGGTAGCTATTCCCGATAAGCAGCTGTTGATGGTTCGTTTAGGACACAAGCGAAGCAAAGAAAAAATTAATGATCATCCCAAAGATTTATACGCATACATTGATGCAGCCTTAGATCTTGATGAACAAAAAAACAAGTAAAAACTTATGATAAAAGATATTCCTCAGCTAGTGGTTGAAAATGTTGCCGTAGCCATTATAAGAGAGAAAAATGAATTGAATGAAACGGTATGGAACAGCTACCTCATTAATATGAAAGATGAAAAGCTTGAAGGCGTGCTTGTAACCTCAACAGGTTACGGACAAATTAATGAAGAGAAGGTAAAAACATCAACATTGCGCCATTTTTTAGACGAGGTTGAGCCTAAATCCTATGTAAAGATTGAACCAATTGTTGAAGAGGTATTTGGAGTAAACAACGAGTATTGGCTGAGTTTTTATTTAAACAATAAGATGTATGATAAGCGCTATGTTTTTCTTGCGGAAAGCATTTCTGAATCCAATTTTACTGCCGTACCCATCATCAATAAAAAAGGAGTAATGATTATTTAATAAAACCAACTATATGGATAATTTAAAACACACCGATTTATTATTTATTGATATTGAAACAGTGCCAAAGTATGCTAATTTTAGCGAAGTTCCTGATGTTGAAAAGCAGCTGTGGACGAAAAAATCGCGCTTCATTATGCAAACCACCGATACGCCTGAAACCATTTATCAGCGTGCTGGTATTTATGCCGAATTTGGAAAAATTGTGTGTATCTCCACAGGCTATCTTACCCTTAAAAATAATGCTTACCAATTACATATCAAATCGTTTTTCAGTGATGATGAAAAAATAGTTTTGAATGATTTTTCGGCATACTTGGCTAGAGTGAATAAGGAAAAAAAACAGCTAGCCTTGTGCGCTCACAATGGTAAGGAGTTCGATTATCCATATATTATTAGAAGATTGCTTATCAATGGAATTCCTGTGCCATCCTTGCTTAATTTATCGGGCAAAAAACCTTGGGAGGTAATGCACATTGATACTCTTGAAATGTGGAAATTTGGAGACTATAAAAACTATACTTCACTTGAATTATTAGCGCATGTTTTTGGAATAAAAACACCTAAAGATGATATTGATGGCAGTAAGGTTGCAGAAGTTTATTACATCGAAAAAAACTTAAAAAGAATAGTTGATTATTGTCAAAAAGACGTGGCCACACTGGCACAGCTTTATTTAAAAATGAAAGGCGATTTGGGTTTTGATACAGATGAAATTAATTACTTGTAAGCGCGTTCAATGAATAGTGACACCTTATTGCAAATTAATCAACTGCATATCCATTTTGCAGGCAATGATGGTGTGGTGCATGCCATACAAGATTTAAATCTTAGTTTAAAAAAAGGAGAAACGATTGGTATTGTTGGAGAAAGTGGCTCAGGCAAATCGGTAACTTCTTTAGCCATTATGGGGCTCTTACCTCCGCAAGGAAAAATTGCAAGTGGTGCTATTCTTTTTAATAACAAATTAAACCAGGAAAAACAATTAAATAGTTTAAGTGAAAAGGAATTTCAACGCCTAAGAGGCAATGAAATAAGTATGATTTTTCAGGAACCCATGACATCATTAAACCCCGTTCATACCTGTGGTATGCAGGTTGCCGAAGTTTTGATGTTACATGAAAGACTGAGTGCACAAGAAGCAAAAAAAAGAACCTTAGCCTTGTTTGAGCAGGTGATGCTTCCTCGGGTTGAACAACTATTTAAATCATATCCTCATCAGCTCTCAGGTGGGCAAAAGCAAAGGGTAATGATTGCCATGGCTATTGCCTGCAAGCCCCAATTGCTGATTGCCGATGAACCAACCACTGCATTGGATGTAACGGTTCAACAAACAATTCTTGATTTGCTTAAAGATTTGCAAAAAGAGTATCAAATGGGTATGATATTTATTACGCATGATTTGGGTGTGGTTTCGCAAATTGCGCAAAAAATTGTGGTGATGTATAAAGGCAAAACAGTGGAGCATGGCGATGTAAAACAAATATTTCATGCCCCACAACATCCTTATACGAAAGGACTTATTGCTTGCAAACCACCATTAAATAGTCGTCCAGAAAGACTTTTAACCGTTGGTGATTTTTTAAATGAAGCGCAAAGCATTCCATTTGTAAAACAAGTTGAACCAGCGCAGAGAACATTATCCCATCAACAATTATATGCTGCCAAACCTTTGCTGGAAGTGATGGAGTTGACCACACAATTCATCAGTAAAAAAGGATTTATAAAGCCAACTATTGATATTTTAAATGCCGTTGATCAGGTTAGTTTTAATGTATATAAAGGCGAAACACTAGGTTTGGTAGGAGAGTCAGGATGCGGTAAATCAACATTAGGAAGAAGTATATTAAGATTGATAGAGCCAAGTGCCGGAAAAATAATTTATAAGAACCGCAATTTGCTTGAATTATCAGCGGTTGAAATGTTAAGCATGAGGAGTAAAATGCAATTGATTTTTCAAGATCCTTTCTCATCTTTAAATCCCAGAATAACCGTGGGACGTGCCATTGCTGAACCCATGGAAGTACATGGCATTGCCAAAAACAAAGATGAAATAAGAGAAAAGGTCATGCAATTATTAACGCGTGTAGGCCTTACTCCAGCTCATTTTGACCGATATCCACACGAGTTTTCAGGCGGGCAAAGACAGCGTGTTGGTATAGCACGAACGCTAGCAGTAGAGCCCGAGTTTATTGTATGTGATGAGTCTGTTTCTGCTTTAGATGTTTCGGTACAAGCACAGGTATTGAATTTGCTAAATGAACTAAAACATGAGTTCGCCCTTACTTACATATTTATATCGCACGATTTATCGGTGGTAAAATACATGTGCGACAATATTATTGTGATGCAAAAAGGTAAAATTGTAGAAATGGCCGAGGCTGATAATTTGTATCAACATCCACAATCTGAATACACGAAAAAGTTAATTGATGCCATTCCTAGGACAGTGGTTTAAGTGTTTTTAAATTAAGCAACATGCGCCCGGGCTCACATGCTGCTTGTGATATTATTATGAGGGCTCTCCGCCATCGCTCGCATCCTGCGAGTGACATTACCTTCAGGCCTCTGGCCTGTATAAAAATTGTATTTGTTTAACACAGATTTTATATTTGCGCAATGTCAGCGCTAAAAACTTTGCTGGGCAATTGGCTTTATTAGAAATTGATGAGCTTTTGGGGTAAAATAATTACAGCGTAGTTGCAAACCACGCTGAGAGGGGACTATGTCAGAAAACAAAAAAACATATCCAGAGGGCTTGTATTTTATTACTTTAACCATTGTTGGCTGGATTAATTTATTTGATCGCGATTGCTACAAACAAATTTTGGTTGAAAACCTGCAGTACTGCCAGAAAAAAGAAGGATTAGAAATTTTTGCCTATGTCATCATGTCGAATCATATACATATGATTGCAAGGAGGAATTCTGAGGATGATTTAACCGAACTATTAGGCAGATTTAACCCAGATTACGCATTAGAAATGCGTAAACGATAAAGAAACTGTAAATCAGATTTTTACACCGATTACACTTTCAATTTAGTCCAATTACGGCTTAACCTTATTGGACTAATTTCAAGTAGTATCGGCATTAACCATTGCATATTTATTTTTATTAAACTAAAAAATAAATGCAATAGGTATAACAAATCTGATAACATTTTCTATATCGGGATTAACCCAACTAAAGCAAGTAGTTCGATTTTCCAAATCTCCTATTGCTTAATTTGGGTTTAAAAGTGTAACTTCTAAAAAATTCATTAAAGAAATAAACAATAACGCTCAGGAAAGTAGAAGAGATTGGTTATTATATCAGTTCAATTATTTTGCTAATAAAAACAGCCAATATGATGAATTTCATATATGGCAATATACCAATCATCCTACAGTACTTTTCAGTAATAATGTAATCCAACAAAAAGTAAATTATATTCATGAAAATCCCTTAAGGGCAGGCATTGTAAATGATATAACAGCATATGTTTATAGTAGCGCTTGCGCAGATAGTCCTTTAAAAGTTAGTGAACTTTAGGATGCTTTTCTAAAGCGGCCGGAGGCCGAACGGTAAACTCACTCGCGGGACACGAGCGAGGGCAGGGGTGGATTTGAATTCCAACTATTCACAATTTCTTGATTGAACAAAGTTTGTTGTTCAATGTAGGCATTATAAAATTCACTATTGGATTGCTCTTCTTTTTCTGAAACTTCTTCCAACTTTATTTTTCCTAATTCTTTCAAATTTTTACACGAGAATAGAAAGAATGCCAAAGTAACTAAAATTAGATTTTTCATGTTGCTTTAATTTAGTGCTGAATTAGTATTTTTTTTGTTAATGTTAATCCTTTATCAGTTGTAATTCTCATTAAATATAATCCATTCTCATAGTTAGCTAAATCAATGTTTTTTTTGAAAGGAAGAAAAACATTATCCAATCTTAATTTTTCTCCACCAAAACAATCTAAAATTTTTAAATCTAATACCTTGAAACCTAATGAAATATTTTGTATTTCTATGTTTAAAATTGAACTCACTGGATTAGGATATATTGATATTGCTTCTAATTTGGTGTTTGATTGCAAACCAACATCTAATTGACATCTAATATCATTATTGCCATATATTGCAATATTATTCCCATTATAGCATTGCAAATATTTAGTGTTAAATTCATGTACATAAATTGGTGAAAATGTTCCATTTGTTGAACCTACCCCTTCTATTAAATAACTAATATAAGGAGAGTTTCCTGCAACCGCAGGGTTTTCAAATACTAATCTTTTTCTGAATCCGTCTCCTAAATTAATACTATCAACATCCAATACGATGCCGTAATATGTACTGCCTAATCCATCATAATGAGGCTGAAATATTGTGTCTCCAATTTGTTTATTAAATTCAAAAATAATTAACGCTGGATTATTTCGAATAATTATTCTTTTTTTTAATGTATCGTCATAAAAAAGAGCTAAACAAGACGATGGTGAATTTATTGTACAAGACTTGATGAATAATGTATCATTGATAATTGTATCACCATTTACATAAACATCAGTATAAATATGGGTTGTTGGATTTTGAAATCCATTGTAAATTATCTCATGATCTAACCATCTTGCATTGGTTGGCCACTTATGATAAATATTAGTTTGCGCCTTCAAACAAGAAGCACCTATCAAACAAAAAATAATAAATACAAATGCTTTCATTTTATTTCATTTTAGTTTAATCGAAATTACATCTAATAAACCAACACTGCAAATATTGCCTAACAAATAGTAAGGAAAAAGGAAATTAACTTTCCAAATGATGGAAAGTGTTTCCATTTTTTTGGAAATTCTTTCTATACCTCATAAAAGTGTTTAGAGTAGCCAGCAGTCTAATTGTTAGATAGAAGCATAATGTAATTCAATGATAAAAATTTCCATTTTTTTGGAAAGATTTTATTGTTTAAGGAATTTCTTTCCAATTAAAAAGAAAGATTTCCGTTTATAGAGAAACTTATTTATCTTCGCCATAAACCAAAAATTACCCTGCCATCGCTCGCATCCTGCGAGTGACATTACCTACAGGCCTCTGGCCTGTATAAAAATTGTATTTGTTTAACGCAAATTTTA
>JBILUU010000164.1:0-6497 GCA_044370815.1 Bacteroidia bacterium | reverse complement strand
ATAGTTGTAGCTATACTTTATCGATTCTATAAATGCAATCGTTGGACTAAATTGTTTTTGGCATAGGTAATAGTTGTGAATTCGTTACCTTTTCAATATTAAAGTTAACAGAATTCTGTAAAAGACAAATAACAGTCGATTAATTCAAATAAATTAAAAACTAAGCAAAATAAACATTAGATTTGTAGCTGTTGAGTAATCGTTCTTAGGTTTAATTATTAACCTATTAAAAAAATAGTTATGGACACGTATTTAGATCTTACCAATGCTATTTCGGAAACATATCGTGAGTTTTTGGACCCAAACAGTGATAAACGCAGTTTATTTAAAAAGGTACTTAACAAAGTTTTATCTATAACTGGCAGCGAGTATGGTTTTATTGGCGAAGTGCTGATACGCAACGATGCACCCATGCTAAAGACTTATGCTATTACAGATATTTCATGGAACCAAGAAACGGCTGCACTTTTCAAAAAGTATGAGAATACAGGCATGGAGTTTACCAACCTTGAAACGCTGTTTGGTTACACGTTAAAAACGGGTGAAATTGTAATCTCCAATGATCCGGCCAATGATTCAAAACGAGGCGGTTTACCCAAAGGCCATCCACCTTTACGTCATTATTTAGGGCTCCCTCTGAAAGATAAAAACAATGTGATGATAGGCATGATGGGCATAGCCAATAAAAAAGGTGGGTATAGTGAAAGTGATTTGGCATTCCTTGAGCCAATGGTTTCACTCGCTTCTGCATTTATTTCAACGATTAAAGCCGGTGAAGCGCGTACTTTTTTTGCCGATACGCTTGAGGCATACAAGAACGCTATCGATAGTCATGCTATTGTATCGGTGACGGATGTAAATGGCGTAATCAGTTATGTGAATGAAAAGTTTTGTATGCTATCAAAATATTCGAGTAATGAGTTGATCGGTCGCACACACAAAATTGTAAACTCAGGACATCATAGCAAAGCTTTCTTTGAAAATTTATGGGATACTATTTTATCAGGTAATATTTGGCATGGAGAAGTTAAAAACCGCGCTAAAGATGGTACTTACTATTGGGTAGATGCTACGATTATTCCATTTTTGGATGCTGAAAAAAAGCCATATCAATTTTTGGCTATACGCACAGATATTACCCGACTGAAGGAGCAAGAATTAGAATTATCTAATTTTTTTAGGTTATCTATTGACTTTCTTAGTATTGCCAATGTGAACGGCTCATTTATTAAGGTGAGTCCTTCATTCTCTGCTGCTTTAGGAATGAGTGAAAAAGAATTACTTTCTTTACCATACCTCGATTTGGTTCATCCCGATGATGTTGCCTCTACCATGAAGGAGGCAGAAAAGTTAACAAAAGGAGCCAAAACGCTTAGCTTTATCAATAGGTATAAAAAAGCTGATGGCAGCTATATGGTATTGTCTTGGAAAGCATCCATTAATGAAGAGGACGGATTGATTTATTCAACCGCCACCGATATCACGAAAAAACTTGAAATAGAAGAGCAGCTAATTGAATCGAAAGTCGAACTAGAGAAAGCAAAAACAAAAGATGCATTTCTTGCGAACATGAGTCATGAAATTCGAACTCCACTTAATGCGATAATAGGTTTTCAAGATTTATTGAAACAATCAGGGCTCAACAGCGAGCAGTCTTATTATGCCGAAATTATCTCAGCAGCTTTGAAAAATTTGAATGTCATCATCAATGATATTTTAGATTTATCTAAATTAGAAAATGGTAAATTGACTTTAGAAAAGCGCCCGTTTAATATTGAGGCATCTGCACGGCAAGCTATACAAATGCAGATGGCACCGGCAAAAGCAAAAAATTTAAAATTGATGCTCAGCTATGATAGTGATATTCCCAACAATATCATTGGCGATGAAATTCGACTGAATCAAATACTCATCAACTTAATTTCAAATGCCATTAAGTTTACTCAGCAAGGCAAGGTAGAGGTAATCATTACTGAAACTGAAAAAACAAAAACCCATGTAACTATTCAGTTTCGTATAAAAGACTCTGGTATTGGTATTCATGCATCTAAATTGGAAATGATTTTTGACCGATTTACACAGGCAGAAGACTATACTACCAGGGTGTATGGTGGCACCGGCCTAGGTTTGAATATTGTAAAATCACTAGTTGATTTACATGAAGGAAGTTTAGCTGTAACGAGCGAGCCTGGTAAAGGCTCGGAGTTCGTATTTGAAATCAAATATCTCATTGATTCCAGTATTAAACCCACCGCAAAGGCATTTGAGAAAGAGAAGACAGAAAGCAAGTTACAAGGTTTGCAAATTTTATTGGTTGAGGACAATGTGCACAATCAATTGCTCGCTAAAATATATTTAGAAAGAAATGGTGCTAATATTGATGTGGCCGGCAATGGTTTAATTGCCTTAGATAAAATGCAAGCAAAAGGGTATGATGTGATTTTAATGGACGTACAAATGCCAGTGATGGATGGAATTGCTACTACTCAAGAAATTCGAAATAAGCTTAAAAGTAATATTCCGGTAATTGGCTGTTCTGCTCACTCACTGAATACAGAGCGAACAAAATGTATTGAGTCGGGCATGAATGACTACATTACGAAACCATATTCCGAAACTGAAATGATTCAATCCATATTGAAAAGTATGAGCGGAGATGCAGAGCCCATCACAGTTGATTCACCTAAGGTAATTAAGCAACTTTCGGTTGAAACCGAAGAAGCATTTAAATCATTGGAAGCTGATATAGGAAAAGATAATATGATTGTTCTGCGCAATGCACTTCATCAGAGAATAGCTGACTACATTAAAAAAATTGACTCATTTAGTTCTTCACAACGTTACGATGATTTAGAAAGATTATCGCATACGCTGGCTGGCTCCTTAGGTACGATAAGACTTAAGAAAGGACATTTGATTTGCAGTAATTTAGAAATGTCTTCAAAGAAAAAAGATTTAGATCAGGTAAACGCTTTGAGCAGAGAACTCATTACTTATCTCGAAAACCTTAAAGCGGAAATAGCCGATAGTCAGCAGCATAAATAGGTGCTGAAGGTGTATTTCAATTTTGGCCTAAAAAATATTTACATTTGGCAATATCATTAGCCAATGATACACCTACCGGTCATTTCCGTGGGTTGTGCAATGTGCATCAATTTTAAAATAGATGGTGCAATATCGGCTAGGCGACCATCACTAATTTGCTTGAATTCATTGCTGATTAAAATACAGGGTACAGGATTCAGAGAGTGAGCGGTATTGGGGCTTCCATCATCATTAAGCATAAAGTCGGCATTGCCATGATCGGCAATAATGATGAAAGAATAGCCATACTGTTTTCCTGTTTCTACTACTTTTTGCAAGCAATGATCTACCGTTTCAAGTGCTTTTACTACCGCTTCATAAACTCCTGTATGACCTACCATATCTGGGTTTGCAAAGTTTAAACAAATAAAATCAGGTTGCGTGGCCTGCATGGTTTTTGTAATTTTATCGGTAAGTGGAAGCGCACTCATTTCGGGTTGTAAATCATAAGTAGCTACCTTAGGTGAGGGCTCCATCAATCGCATTTCTCCATCAAACATGGCCTCTCTGCCCCCCGAAAAGAAGAAGGTAACATGAGGATACTTTTCTGTTTCAGCAGCACGTAACTGTGTTTTTTTTGCTCCTGCAATCACCTCCCCCAAGGTCATGCTTAGGTTATCTTTTTCATAACACACGTATATGTTTTGATAATTCTCGTCATAGCGTGTCATGGTGGTATAGTGTAATGCCAATGTATGCATACCATGCTCGGGCATATCTGTTTGCGTTAGCACCTCGGTAATTTCTCTACAGCGATCGGTTCTAAAATTAAAACAAATGACTGCATCATCTTTTGCAATGACACCTTCTTTGATGATACTGCATGGCAATATAAATTCATCGGTAACTCCGTTTTGATATGAGGCATTGATGGCTTCCGCTGCACTTGTAAAACTATCACCTTTGGCTTGTACGAGTAGGTCGTAGGCTAACTTCACTCTTTCCCAGCGCTTGTCGCGATCCATAGCATAATATCGACCACAAACACTAGCAATTTTAGCCGGTGAATTATTTTTAGCCAACTGATTTTCTAAGGCCTGCATATAGTGTAATCCACTTTTAGGATCCGTATCACGACCATCCATAAATGCATGAATAAACACCTTGGTAAGTCCTATACTTTTTGCCATTTCACACAAGGCATACAAGTGCATGTTGCTGCTATGTACACCACCATCGCTAAGCAATCCTATTAAATGAAGCGGCTTGTTGTTTTGCTTGGCATAAGCCATAGCTGACTGAAGAGCTTTATTGTGGAAAAAAGTACCTTCTTTAATGGCCAAGTTTATTTTAACCAAATCTTGATACACCACTCGACCTGCGCCAATATTCAAATGCCCCACTTCTGAGTTACCCATCTGTCCATCAGGCAATCCAACATCTTCACCGCAAGCCACAAGTTTACTGTTAGGATAATTACCAATCAACGATTGATAAAAAGGCACCTTTGCATGCGCTACAGCGTCTGATTGTGAGCCATTGCCAAGGCCCCATCCATCAAGGATTATTAATGCCGTTTTACTCATCTTATACTTTATTAATGCTGTTCAACTGAATTTTAAATATGGTTCCCTTGGGTGTATTTGGCAAAATTTTAATACTTCCTTGATGCATTTTAACAAGATTATTTACAATGTAAAGACCAAGTCCTGTGCCCTTTGTATGCCGTGTTTCTTCATTGCCTGCACGATAAAATTTTTTAAATACTGCTGATGCATCAGCATCGGTAATTCCTACTCCTTCATCTTTAACTTCTAAAAAAATATTGTCTTTGTCTTTGCTGAGCATAAAATCAATTTTTGTTTGAGGCTTGGCGTATTTGGCTGCATTATCGAGCAGGTTAGTAATGATAGAAGAAAATGCCATTGCATCACCATCAAACATCACCTTTTCTTGTATGGCACAATTGAGGTGATGATTTTTTAGCAGAGACAATTTTAAATTATCTGCAATATGCTTACACAAAGCAGACAGATCGAACACCTGCTTTTGAATAAGATAGGCGCTACTTTCGATTCTGTTGGCTAATAAAATTTTTTCCACAAGGGCATCAAGTCTTTCTGTTTCCTGCAAGGCCTGTTGCAACATCAACATTTGTTTATCTTCGGGCAGCTGCCTTTTAATCAACGTTTCTATTTGAAGTCGGGTGGCGGCAATAGGTGATTTTAACTCGTGCGTTACCGAAAGCATAAAGTTTTTTTGCTGCTTACTGAGTTCAAATTCCTTTTTAAAGGTGTTGCGGGTTCTATAAATGCCAAGTCCCAAAATAAGGGCAAACACGCTACCCTCACCCGCAATCATGAGCCATCTTTTGTGCAACTTTGAGTTGAGTGCTTCCTGTGCACTCTCGAAATCTTCGCCTGCTTTACTGGTATATAATTCTATTTTAAGTTTGAGATCATGCACCTCCTTATTGAGGTTTGTAATCATGTATGCCCACCAACAAAACTGAAGCAATACATAAATCACAAGCAAGTAAAACTGCAACAATACTTTGTTCGATGCATTGTGATTACTCATGCCCTACAATTATTCTCCTTTAAAAACAGGAGCACGCTTCTCTAAAAAGGCGCTCACACCTTCGTTATAGTCATAAGAAGCGGCTGCATTTACTTGAAACTCGGCTTCTGCCTCTAGTTGCTTTTCGAGGGTATTTGTTGCCGACATGTATATCAATTGCTTGGTATAGGCAAGGGCTTTGGTTGGCATGCTTGCTACTTTTTGAGCGATGCCTAGTGCATCAGCCATCAATTGATTGGCAGGTGTAACCTTATACAACATACCCATTTGTAATGCCTCTTGGGCACTTACCTTATCACCCAACATCATAAGGGCCAAAGCTCTTTGCTGACCAATTAAACGTGGTAAAAAGAATGTTCCACCGCTATCGGGAATGAGTCCGATTTTGCTGAATGCTTGTATAAACGAGGCATTTTCGGAGGCAATTACAATATCGCATGCCAGCGCTATGTTAGCACCTGCTCCTGCGGCAACTCCGTTTACTGCACAAACTACAGGCTTTTCCATATGACGCAGTTTGGTGATGATAGGGTTGTAATGTTCTACAACAATTTTCTCTATTCCCGGTCCCGAGTCATCAATAGCTTCTGCTAAATCTTGTCCTGCACAAAATGCTTTACCATTGCCGGTAATCAATACAGCCCTAATTTGCGCGTTGTGTCGTGCCGCATCTAGTTGACTTTGCAGGGCAAGTGCCATGCTTCTATTAAAACTATTTAATACATCGGGCCTGTTTAATCTTATGATTTGAACAGCACCATTAATTTCTACATCTATTTCAGTATTCATATTGAGGAGGTTACAAGCATTTAAAATAATCGAAAGGTTCCATACAATCTTTGCATTTGTATAAGGCCTTGCATGCGGTGCTTCCAAATTGATTAATCATTTCG
>JBILUU010000163.1:0-6549 GCA_044370815.1 Bacteroidia bacterium | reverse complement strand
TGAAGACCTTTTTGAAAATAAACCGCAGCACTATCCATCAAGTTGAGCTTATAAAACCCAACACCAATTTGTGTCCAACCATCTGAATATTCGGGAAAAATTGACACGGCTTTTTTTACCTCATCAATCCCTTTCAAAAGAAATTCCTTTCTTTTAATTGAATCTTTTTCCTCTTCCCCAATTTTTTTAATGAGTTCGTTGCCTAAATAGTAGTGTGTTTTAGCACTTTGTGGATTCAGATCAACGTCATGTGTGTAGAGTGTAATATTATCTTTCCAATCCATGTTTCTGCTGATTGTTTTTATGCTGTACAGTACCAAAACTAAGGCAATCGCATAGGAAAACTGTTTCCTTTTTTCATCACTCGACCATTTGCTTAGGTCGGCAACATTTAAAAAGAGTAATGCGATTAAGTAGGAGAGGCCTAAACAAAAACCCATTGAAGCCAAGAATGTAAAACGTTCTGCCTTGGCAGCACCAATGGTAATAAACAAATTAGAATATAATGAAAGTCCTGCAAAAATGAAAAGTAATGAGAATGACAAAACAGGATGTTTTTTGTAGGTGATAAATACAAGAATTAGTGCAGTTAACACAATTAAAATTCCTGTCAATATACTAAAGTTCATTCCGCTCTCCAATGGTATTGAATTGTACGAATAATCGTAAATAAGCGGATGAGGAAATACGAATAGTTGAAAATAATCACCTAGTACTTGCAAGCTTCCTGCAAGTTTAAGAAAGAAATTAGCTTGTGTGCCAATTGGGTTGTCAATTGTTGTAACGCTTTGCAGGCCTGCAAACGAGCCAAGAATTCCTTTTCTTAACAACATATAAAGTGTAAATGGAATCAACATGGCTGCCGCAGCGCCCGTATATTTTGCCGATGCCTCTCTTCTAAAATAAAATAGCATAAGCCCCATGATTGGAATTACCAGAATAGCTGATTCCTTTGCTAGAAAGGCAATAAACATGCTTAACGCACCGGCAATAAGTGATAATATTTTACCGGTATCAACATACTTGAGCACTTGGTAAATACTTATGAATGAAAACAGGAAACAGAGTAATTCATCTCTACTTTTGATATTGCCTGCAACCTCTGTATGTATGGGGTGCGCCATAAACAATAACACCGCAGCTATTAACACATTTTCATTGAGTTGAGGGAGTAAACGTAATAATGTTTTCAGTAGGATAAAACCACAACAGATATATACTAAAATATTCATTAAATGACCAAGGAAAGGATTGTCGGGCGAAAGCGACCATTCAATGGCAAACATGACCAAAGATAGTGGGCGGTATAATCCGTCATTCACATTGAGATAACCGGTTCTATAGCTGGTTTTAAAAATCATCCCAATGTTTTTTGCTCCTTGATTCACAATATTATTTTCCTTGATAACCGAAAAATCATCAAGTACATAACCATTTGAAAGCGTGTTGCCGTATGTAATAAGTGCAAGTACAGTAATCAACAGATAAAAAGGCATAATGCTTTTTTGCACTCTCGAATCAGGTTTTGGAGCAGCTTTGGCTTGTTCGTGCGACTGCTGAAATTTTTCTCGCTTGGTTGGTTTTTTTTTCGGCTGTTGCATAAATATTTTTTCTTTTACTTAAATAGCAGTGGCTGCTAATTAATAAATTCAAGTGTTGAAGTCAATTACTTCATGTTCACAAACTGCAATGGAATCTCGAAGTTAGCAGTCCTGATAGCGGCAATAACGGCTTGCAACTCATCAATCTTTTTTCCTGAAACACGAACCTGTTCATCCATGATTTGCGCCTCTACTTTCAGTTTCATATCCTTTACATGCTTCACAATTTTCTTGGCTGTTTCTTTATCAATCCCTTGTTTAATTGTAATATCTTTCTTAAGCATATTGCCCGATGCGTATTGTTCTTTTCCAAAATCTAACGCAAGGGGATTCAAACCCTGTTTGATCATCCTATTTCTAATAGTGTCCTCAATGGCCTCAATCCTCATTTCACTTTCAGTCAAGATATGCACAATCAGCAACTTTTTATCTAATTCAATACTGCTGCCCGAACCTTTGAAATCATATCTCGAAGTGATGTCTTTTCGAGCCACATTAATGGCATTATCGAGTGTTTGTATATCAATTTTATTTACGATGTCGAACGATGGCATAATGAGTATTTATGATCAATTTTTTTTGAATTTTTCGGGTCTTAAAATTGGGTTAATCAGTTTAAACCACAAAGGTGGCATAAGTGCAACATAAAACATTCCATAATAGCCCGAGGGCAACGAGTAACCTTGATGATGTTGAAGCACTTGATATGGCTTTGAAGCTCTCAGGTGATGATCGGCATGTCGCGACAATTCCACAAGTCCGTATCGGCTGGTAATTTTATTACTCTGCCATGCATGGTGTGTACTAAATTTTTCAGAAAGATCTCTGCTCAATCCATAATGCTCAATGTAGTTCACGTATTCCAATAAAAAAATAGCCATGGCAGCGTATGCCAGGTATACAGCCAACACCTCAACACCAAATATGATGGTGAGCACAGCTAAAATCAACAACTCGATTACGGTACTTAAGGTAACAAAATTAAAAAAATGACTTCTACTATGATGGTAGATGCGTCTTCTTTCTGAATAGAAGGCACTCATGAATTGACCCGGTATGGTGCGTAAGATAAAACTATATAAATTTTCTCCATAACGAGCAGTGGCAGGGTCGCCCTCCGTGCAAACATATTTGTGGTGCCCCTTAATATGTTCAATATAAAAATGAGCATAATTCACCTGGAATAAATTAAATATACCCAATGCCCTCAACAAAGCAGATTTACGATGTATAAGTTCGTGTGCCACAACAATTCCGTTTGTTCCGGCATGAATGCCAGATGACAAAACCGCTGCAATCAAAAATATCCCCGTAAGCTGCTCACTGATCACTCCATTGAGCAAGGTGAAAGTAACACTAAAATGCAGAGCGCTTAGTAGGATAAGAATAATGGTAGGCAACACATCGCCTTCTTTGGTATCATTTATATCAGTTGCATCGGGTAAAACCCACTCAAAAACAGGTAACAACAACATTGAATAAATGATGTTCAAGGCAGCTGACCAACCTCCGTATATATTGCCAATCAAGCAGAGTATAGCAGGAATACATGCAAACAAGTATCTTAATGAAAACATAAAATGTGTTTTTACTCAATTCAAATATATTAATTTAAATAAAAACAAGCGTGTTTGATGATTAAAATAAACCAATTATGAATGGAAATTGACTACAGGACAATCGCCAATGGGTATAAAAAAATCAGGATTTGAGGGCTCTTGTTATTTCCCTTTTACCGGGCGGCCCGGGCAAACTCTCCACCACAAAACCGATTGATTTCAAACTGCGTTTTACCGATCCCTTAGCACAGTATGTTAACAACATGCCGCCTGAATCAATTGAATCAAACATCTTTTGTAGTATTTCTTCTGACCACATCTCCGGCTGAGTTCGTGGTCCAAAAGCATCAAAATATACAAGATCATATTCGTTTTTAGGAAGGGTAATTTCTTCAATTTTACGATGATGTAACAGGCAGTAAAAATTTGTTGCGGCTTCGAATGTTGTGTTGGCAGGAGATGTATGCAATTGCTTCAAAAACTTTTCTGAATCGTTACTTTTTAATAGATTGTGGTAACCTAGCTCTGTTATGATGTCGGGTTCAATAGGGAATGCTTCCACAGCCGTATATTCAATTTTGTGAATGTGTTCAGACTTTAAAAAAGTGTCATAGGTTAACAGGCAATTCAGACCGGTTCCCAACCCAATTTCTAAAATACGAACAGCTGATTTTTGTATTTGTAACAGTCCGTTTTGTATGTAAACATGCTTGCTTTCTTGTAGGGCTCCATGCGTAGAATGATAGTGTTCATCGCTATTGGGAACCGATAAAGTCATTGAGCCATCTGCAGTTAAAACTGCTTGGGGTTTGATGTATGATGCGGTATTTTCAGTGAGCAAACTCTCTTACTTTTTAACAGCAAAATATTTGTAAATTTCATGCTGCGCCCTTTTCTTTATACCATCAGGCGCTTGTCGATATGGATTATCCAGCTTCTCATTTAAAATTCTAACCTTGGTACTTCCGTTCCATTGCAGATCAAAAATTTTCTTGATTTCTTTTTTAAGAGCGGGATCATAAATTGGGCATGCCACCTCGGTTCTAAAGTCGAGGTTACGTATCATCCAATCGGCAGAGGAAATAAAAACTAGTTCATTGCCGTTATTATGAAAAACCATGCTGCGCGCGTGTTCCAAAAATTGATCAACCAGGCTGATGGCTTGTATGTTTTCACTCATGCCCTTTACACCGGGTACAAGTGAGCATATACCGCGTATAATTAATTCCACTCTAACTCCCGCATTGCTCGCTGCATATAGTTTCTTAATCAGTTCTTCATCTGTTAAACTGTTTAACTTTAACTGTATCAATGCGGGCTTGTTGGCTTTGGCATTTTTTATTTCATTTTGAATGAGCTTAATTAATTTATTTCTCATAAAAAATGGTGCCACTAGTAAAGATTTGTATGTCCCTGTTTTGTAATTATTCTTGAAGAAGTGAAATACTTTTTCTACTTCTGAGGTGATGCGTTGATTGCATGTGAGCAAGCTGAAATCACTGTATACTTTAGCGGTAACTTCATTGAAATTACCGGTTCCGATGTGCGCATAGGCAATCGATTTATTGTTTTCCTTACGGGTAACGTAAATTAATTTTGAATGTACCTTAAGCCCCTGAACACCATAAATAAGTGTTGCTCCTTCATCTTGCAACTTATTAGCAATGTTCAAATTGGCCTGTTCATCAAATCTGGCTTGAAGCTCAACCACCACCGTTACATTTTTCCCATTTTGTAATGCGTTTATTAGAGCATTGATGATTTTTGAATTTTTGGCTACCCGATAAAGAGTAACTTTGATATCGACAACGGCAGGATCAATGGCCGCTTCGCGTAAGAAATCGATGATGTGGTCAAAACTTTGATATGGGAAAGTAAGCAAAATGTCCTGTTTTCTGAGCACTTCAAACATGCTTTTATTTCCTTTCAAACGCGGATGCTCAAGTGTAGGTAAAGGGGCACTAATAAGATTTGTACCGCCTACTTTTGGAAACTTCATGAAGTCTTTAAAGTTATGATAACGACCTCCGGGAATGAGTGCCTGATTTTTATCAATCTTCATGCTCTTGGTAAGATATTCAAGCATATCTTTTGGTATTTGCTGATCGTAAACAAGTCTTACCGGATCACCAATTTTTCTTTGCTTTAAGCTTTTTGAAATTTTTTCAGTAATACTTTTTGATAAATCGCTATCGATGTCTAGCTCTGCATCGCGAGTAAGCTTTATGGTGTATGCTCCATACGTATCAAAGTTAAATACAAAGAAAATATCCTCCAAGCAATACCTGATGACATCATCAAGTAAAATAAGGAAGGTGTCTTCTTTATGCTCATTACCGGGCAACTGCACAAATCGCGGCAAGTCATCAGGAACTTGTATCAGCGCATATCTTGAATCTTTACTCTTGGTTTTATGAGATAATTTTACAGAAAGGTAAATCGATTTGTCGCGCAGTGATGGCAACTTGCTGGTATGTTGCAACATGATAGGCACAAGCAGAGGGCGCACATTTTCCTTGAAATAATTCTTAACAAACTCACCTTGTTTTTTACTGATAGTTTTCTCATCTACAATAAATACATGATTGCTTTTTAAACCCACCAAAATTTCGGCATAAATACGGTCGAATTCTTTTTGCTGATGAACAACAATCGCTTGAATTTTGTGCAGCACCTTCGTGGGATTTTCACCGATATACGATTTCGCATCTTTACCCAAGTTAATCATTCTCTTGTAGGTCCCCACCCGTACACGGAAGAACTCATCAAGGTTGTTGGAAAAAATACCCAAGAACTTAATTCTCTCAATGAGAGGTAAACTTTTATCAGCAGCTTCTTGCAGCACTCTTGCATTAAATGATAACCAACTGATGTCTCTGTTAATCAAGGTTGCTTTCATACGTCACAATACTTTTACTTAGAAATTTTATCAATATTTTTAGAGAGTTTTGCCTTTGATTTGTTTTGATGAGACACGGCATTCATCAAGTTGTTTCCTCTGCGTATTTTTTTTATGCCTGTTTTTTTTGTTGTTGCAGAAACGGATGAGGCAACCTTCTCGACTACTTTTATTTGATTTGTTTTTTTTACTGCAACTTTCTTATTTTCATCTTGCTTGCTTTCGCCATTCAACTTATTCTCGGGGACTTCAAATTTGTCGCCTAGACCAATTGCTTCCATTTGTTTCTGAAATTTTTTTTGTGTTTTCAGAAACTTTTTGGCCAAATCTTTGCAATGGCTTTTCATGTTTCTTGAGAATATAACGGTAACTGCGGGGTCAATTTCACGGAATACTTTTTCTGTTTGCCTTAGGAGCAACTGTTCAAGATCCTTTTTGTGATTTTTTTCCATCATACTGTTTCTTTAAAACGCAAATATATACTTATGAT
>JBILUU010000006.1:0-21483 GCA_044370815.1 Bacteroidia bacterium | reverse complement strand
CGCTAAAACAGCTGTAATTCAATCCATTGGTTCAATGTATTGAAAACACCTGCTAAGCGGGATTACCCTCATAAAATCACTAGTGCGTTACATGCGTAACTTCTACTGATTAATTCGGGTTAAAGCATAATTTTATTTTGGCAATATCTTGTATAAGAACTTCAACAAGGCGCCTAATAGCACCCAAAGAATAAATTTTTTAAAATGTTGAAAAATTTTTAATGAGTTGTTAATGAGTTGTTTTATTGTTGATTAAATTATTTTTAAGAAATTATTAACCAAATTTATTGTGTCATTACTTTTTAAAGCTTAAATTTGAGATATTTCTTAAACCGCGGTAAATCAATTTGAACATATTAAACAAATTATTCATTAAAAAATTGGAGGAAACTAGTTATGAACGTACAAATTCAATCGATTCATTTCGATGCAGACAAAAAATTATTATCGTTTATCCAGGAAAAAGTAGATAAACTAAATCATTTTCATGATGGGATTATTGAGGGCACTGTGTTTTTGAAGCTTGAAAAGGCCGACTCTGCCGAGAATAAAGTGGCCGAAATTAAACTTCATGTTTCGGGGCAAGATTTGTTTGCCAAAAGGAACTGCCATACCTTTGAAGAGGCCGTAGACACATCGATTAGCGCACTTGCCAAGCAACTTAAAAAGCATAAAGAGAAAGCAAAAGGCATGTGATTTTTTGGCGAAGGGCTTATTTTTTAAGGAAAAAAACAAAAATAAGTTTTGTAAATACAAAATTGATTTATACATTTGCAGTCCTTTTTTGAAAAGGGCTGCTTTTGTTTTATAAGGCAAGCCTTGATAGACTAAGGATACATCAAGCCGATGTAGCTCAGTTGGCCAGAGCAGCTGATTTGTAATCAGCTGGTCGGGGGTTCGAATCCCTCCATCGGCTCTTAAAGTTCTTTGAAAAAATTACTGATTTGTAAAAATTAGTGAGGGGAGTTACCAGAGTGGCCAAATGGGACAGACTGTAAATCTGTTGTTTCGACTTCGATGGTTCGAATCCATCACTCCCCACAGAAAATTTACGAATTACAATTGACACAGGTTAATAATTGCTTAGGCAGCTGTTAACCAAAAATTATAAGCGGAAGTAGCTCATTTGGTAGAGCGTCAGCCTTCCAAGCTGAGGGTGGCCGGTTCGAGCCCGGTCTTCCGCTCCAATTTTTAAAGTTGCGGCTAATTTCTTACCAGCCGTTGTAGCTCAGTGGCAGAGCACTTCCTTGGTAAGGAAGAGGTCGAGGGTTCAATTCCCTCCAACGGCTCTAAAGAACTGTCACAACTTCATTAAAAATTAAATTAAAAATTAATTGAGATTTCTCATTAACTAAATAAATAAACACAACTTAAATTCATAATTGCAATGGCAAAAGAAAAATTCGACCGCTCCAAACCGCATGTTAACATCGGTACTATTGGTCACGTTGATCATGGTAAAACAACCTTAACAGCAGCTATCACATCTGTTCTTGCAGATAAAGGTCTTGCTGAAGTAAGAGACTTTTCTTCTATCGACAATGCTCCGGAAGAAAAAGAAAGAGGTATTACAATCAATACTTCTCACGTTGAGTACGCAACAGCTAACCGTCACTACGCTCACGTTGACTGTCCAGGTCACGCTGACTACGTAAAGAACATGGTTACAGGTGCCGCTCAAATGGACGGTGCAATTCTTGTGGTTGCTGCTACTGATGGTCCAATGCCACAAACACGTGAGCACATTCTTTTGGCACGTCAGGTAGGTGTACCAAAAATCGTTGTTTTCATGAACAAAGTGGATATGGTTGATGATCCTGAATTGTTAGACCTTGTTGAAATGGAAATCCGTGAGTTATTGTCTTTCTATCAATTTGATGGTGATAACACTCCAATCATCCGTGGTTCTGCACTTGGTGGTTTAAATAAAGACGCTAACTGGGTTCCAAAAATCATGGAATTGATGGATGCAGTAGATGCTTACATTCCAATCCCTCCTCGTGAAGTTGATAAGCCTTTCTTAATGCCTGTTGAGGACGTGTTCTCAATCACAGGTCGTGGTACTGTTGCTACAGGAAGAATCGAAACAGGTATTATCAACTCTGGTGATGAGGTTGAAATTCTTGGTATGCAGGAAGAAAAAATGAAATCAGTAGTTACAGGAGTTGAAATGTTCCGTAAACTTCTCGATAAAGGTGAGGCCGGTGACAACGTTGGTTTGTTGTTGCGTGGTATTGATAAAGATAAAATCCGCAGAGGTATGGTTATCGCTAAACCGGGTTCAATCACTCCACATACCGATTTCAAAGCAGAAATCTATGTATTGAAGAAAGAAGAAGGTGGTCGTCACACTCCGTTCCATAACAAATACCGTCCTCAGTTTTACTTACGTACAACTGACGTAACCGGAGAAATTGATTTGCCGGAAGGTCGCGAAATGGTTATGCCTGGTGATAACGTTACCATTACAGTAAAATTAATTGTTCCTGTTGCTATGGATAAAGGATTGCGTTTTGCTATCCGTGAAGGTGGAAGAACAGTTGGTGCTGGTCAGGTTATCGAAATCATTAAGTAATTAATACTGGTAAAGGATACTTTTAAAGGTGGGTGAACAGCCCGCCTTTAACTGCCCTTATCCCCACCACTATTAAGTAATTAATACGGGCGTAGTTCAAGGGTAGAATAGAAGTCTCCAAAACTTTTGATGGGAGTTCGAATCTCTCCGCCCGTGCAACGGAAGATAAAAAGGTTTAAAGGTGATAAAGGCAATTAGCTCTAAACCTCAAAAAATATGTTGAACCCTGACAACAGGAATCAATCTAAAAAATATAGAAATGAATAAGTTAAAGTTATACATCGAAGAATCTTATCAAGAACTCTTTAACAAGGTTACTTGGCCAACTTTTTCTGAGTTGCAAAGCAGCGCCATTATTGTGATGGTTGCATCGCTCATCATTGCGCTCATCGTGTTGGGGATGGACTCAAGCTTTAGGTTTATCATGGAAAATTTATACAAGTTAGCTAACTAAGCAATGACATCAACAACTAATGACATAGTTAAAAAGTGGTATGTTGTTCGTGCCGTAAGCGGTAAGGAAAAGAAAGTAAAACAATATATCGAACTTGAAATCGGAAGATTGGGCATGTCTGATTATGTGTCACAAGTATTGATTCCAACCGAAAAAATTTACCAAATTAAAAATGGTAAAAAGGTAAGCAAGGAAAGAAGTTTTTTCCCGGGATACATACTTATTGAGGCAGCATTGGTAGGTGAAATAGCGCACACGATAAAAAATATTACCGGAGTAATTGGTTTCCTTGGCGATAAAACAGGAGAAGCCGTTCCACTAAGAATGTCAGAGGTAAATAGGATTTTAGGAAAAGTAGATGAATTGGCAGAAAGCGATGCGGAATTAAGTGTTTCTTTTAAAATTGGCGAAGCGGTAAAAGTAACCGATGGCCCATTCAACAACTTCAGCGGTATTATTGAGGAAATTAATGAGGAGAAGAAAAAGCTGAAAGTTATGGTGAAAATATTTGGAAGAAAAACACCGCTAGAATTAAGTTATATGCAAGTTGTAAAAGAGTAAAAACAATATATAGTATCAAGAAATGGCAAGAGAAATTACAGGTTTTGTTAAACTACAGGTAAAAGGAGGGGCAGCTAATCCTTCACCTCCAATCGGTCCGGCCTTAGGTTCTAAGGGGGTAAATATTATGGAGTTTTGTAAGCAATTTAATGCCAGAACCCAAGACCGCCCAGGAAAAATTTTACCGGTATTAATTACCGTATATTCCGATAAGTCTTTTGACTTTATCATCAAAACACCTCCTGCAGCAGCACAGTTGATGGAGATGGCAAAAATTAAATCAGGTAGTGCTGAATCTAACCGTAAAAAAGTTGGCAGCGTTTCCTGGGATCAGGTAAAAGCAATAGCTGAAGATAAAATGCCTGATTTGAATTGCTTTACAATTGAGAGCGCAATGAGTATGGTAGCAGGTACTGCACGCAGTATGGGACTTACCGTAACAGGCGAATCTCCTTTGACGAAGTAATCGCAGCAAGAGTATTAACAGGTGGAGCTCGGAAACTTAGGTAGAAGAGCGTTTGGACATCGAAAACTATAATTAATGAGCAAATTAACCAAAAACAGAAAAAAAGTTCTTGGCCTTGTCGATAACAATAAGGCTTATTCTCTTCCCGATGCCAGTAAATTGGTAAAGGAAATTACCACAACAAAATTCGACTCTTCTGTCGATATCAGCGTCCGCTTAGGAGTTGATCCCCGCAAAGCTAATCAAATGGTTAGAGGTATTGTAACCCTACCTCACGGTACAGGTAAAACTGTAAGAGTGTTGGTGTTGTGCACACCTGACAAGGAAGCAGAGGCAAAAGCAGCCGGTGCTGATTTTGTAGGTTTGGATGAATACATCGAGAAAATCAAAGGTGGTTGGACAGATGTTGATGTCATCATCACTATGCCTTCAATTATGGGCAAAGTTGGTGCACTAGGTAAAGTGTTGGGTCCACGCGGATTAATGCCAAATCCTAAAACAGGAACTGTAACCGTAGAGGTTGGAAAAGCAGTAACCGAAGTTAAAGGTGGTAAAATTGATTTTAAAGTTGACAAAACAGGTATTATTCACGCCTCAATAGGCAAAGTGTCTTTCGCAAGCGAAAAAATTGCAGAGAATGCGCAAGAATTATTGCAATCAATTATTAAGTTAAAACCGTCAGCGGCTAAAGGTTCTTACATTAAAAGTATTTACATGTCTAGTACCATGAGTCCAAGTATAATGGTTGAGCCTAAATCAATTGCATAATTCATCAACATACAGTTAAGTTAATTTTTAAGTCTAATAATTTACTAAAATGAAAACAAGAGAGGAAAAAGAACTGCTAATCAATGAATTGGTTACAGACCTTCATAACAACCCTAATTTTTATATTACCGATACCTCCTCATTAACAGTTGAAAAAACTAATCAACTACGCAGAGAATGCTACAAAAACAAAGTAACACTTAAGGTAGTGAAAAACTCTTTGTTGATGAAAGCCATGGAGCGTAGCGGAAAAAACTACGGTGAGTTGTATGGAGCACTTGCAGGAACCACTGCAGTTATGTTTTGCGAAGTTGGAAATGTTCCGGCTAAATTGATCAAAGAATTCAGAAAGACCAGCGATAGACCACAATTAAAAGCAGCATTCGTTGAAGAGTGTGCATACTTGGGCGATAATCAATTGGACACGCTAGTAGGTATTAAGAGTAAAAACGAACTCATTGGCGACATCATTGGCTTGTTACAAAGCCCTGCCAAGAATGTTATCAGTGCTCTTCAATCAGGAGGTGGTAAAATTGCAGGTATCGTTAAAACACTTTCTGAAAGAAACGCCTAACATCACAAAATATCAATAAACATCATCAATAAACAATAAGTTCTAATCAATTAAATAACAATTAAAAATGGCAGATTTAAAAGCTTTTGCTGAACAACTGGTAAACCTAACCGTAAAAGAAGTTAACGAGTTAGCACAAATTTTAAAAGACGATTATGGAATTGAGCCTGCAGCTGCTGCTGTAGTTGCTGCTCCAGCAGGCGGTGCAGGTGCTCCTGCCGCTGCAGAAAAAACCACTTTTGACGTAATTCTTAAAAATGCAGGTGCTGCAAAATTAGGTGTGGTTAAAGTAGTAAAAGACATCACAGGTCTTGGCTTGAAAGAAGCTAAAGATTTAGTTGACGGTGCTCCAAAACCAGTGAAAGAAGGTATCTCTAAAGAAGATGCTGAAAACATTAAAAAACAATTAGAAGAAGCGGGAGCTGAGGTTGAAGTTAAGTAAGATTCTTCTCAAATACAATTAACCGGTAAGGGTCCTCCAGTGAGTTTTCAATGGGGGCTTTACCGTTTGTAATTTAGTGTAGTAAACTTATTAATTCTCAATCTCAATTACCTTGGTCACAACAACTAAAACCCAAAGAATAAATTTTTCTGCCATCAAAAATCAGGTTCCTTATCCTGACTTTTTGGATGTTCAGATTAAGTCTTTCCAGGATTTTTTTCAACTGGAAACTACACCTGAAAACAGAAGAAACGAAGGTCTCTTCCAGGTATTTGCCGAAAATTTTCCAATCACTGATGCACGGAACAACTTCGTGCTTGAGTTTTTGGACTATTTTATTGATCCCCCGCGCTATTCCATCGAAGAATGTATCGAGCGTGGACTAACCTACAGCGTTCCGCTGAAGGCCAAACTAAAACTTTATTGCACCGACCCGGAGCACGAAGATTTTGAAACCATCATTCAGGATGTGTACCTAGGTACAATTCCATACATGACTCCAAAGGGAACTTTTGTAATCAATGGTGCCGAAAGGGTAATTGTTTCTCAACTTCATCGTTCACCGGGTGTGTTTTTTGGTCAAAGCCGCCATGCAAACGGTACAAAATTATACTCTGCCCGTGTAATCCCATTTAAAGGGTCATGGATTGAGTTTGCTACCGATATCAATAATGTGATGTACGCCTACATCGACAGGAAGAAAAAATTACCTGTAACAACATTGTTGCGTGCTATTGGTTTTGAAAGCGATAAAGACATCCTCAACATATTCAACTTGGCTGATGAATTCAAGGTTTCTAAAACCGGAATGAAGAAAGCCGTTGGTAGAAAATTGGCTGCTCGCGTGCTCAAAACATGGGTAGAGGATTTTGTTGATGAAGATACAGGAGAGGTGGTTTCTATCGAAAGAAATGAAGTAATCATTGACCGCGAAACGGTAATAGAAGATCATCATGCCGACCTTATCATTGATGCCAACGTGAAATCTATTATACTTCACAAGGAGGATATCAATGCTGCCGATTATGCCATCATTTACAACACGCTTCAAAAGGATACTTCAAACTCTGAAAAAGAAGCAGTAGAGCATATCTATCGTCAGTTGAGAAATGCTGAGCCACCGGATGAAGAAACTGCAAGAGGAATCATCGATAAGCTGTTCTTTAGTGACAAACGCTATGATCTTGGTGTGGTAGGTCGTTTCCGTATCAACAAAAAATTAAATCTTGATATCCCCGAAGACACTAAAGTGTTAACCAGAGAGGATATTATTTCGATTATAAAATATCTCATCGAATTAATCAACTCTAAGGCAGATGTTGATGATATCGATCACTTGAGTAACAGAAGGGTGCGTACAGTTGGAGAACAACTTTATGCACAATTTGGAGTAGGTCTTTCCCGTATGGCAAGAACCATCCGTGAGCGTATGAATGTACGCGATAACGAGGTATTTACACCTATGGATTTGATCAATGCTAAAACGTTGTCTTCCGTTATCAATTCGTTCTTTGGGACTAATCAATTGTCTCAGTTCATGGATCAAACCAACCCGCTTGCGGAAATCACTCATAAGAGAAGATTATCGGCACTCGGGCCAGGTGGTTTATCGCGCGAACGCGCAGGATTTGAGGTGCGTGATGTGCATTACACACATTATGGCCGCTTGTGTACCATCGAAACTCCCGAAGGTCCAAACATCGGTTTGATTTCTTCTTTATGTGTGTTTGCTAAAATCAATAAACTTGGTTTTATTGAAACTCCATACAGAGAGGTGAATGAAGGTAAGGTAGATGTTGAAAACCCAATTGTTTATTTAAGTGCTGAACAAGAGTTTCAAAAAACAATTGCCCAAGCTAATGTTGATCTCGATAACGGAGGTAAAATATTAACGCAGCGTGTAAAAGCCAGATTTGGTGGCGACCTTCCAATTGTTGAACCTGAGAAGGTCGACTTGATTGACGTTGCACCAAATCAGATTGCCTCTATTGCGGCCTCCTTGATTCCATTCTTGGAGCATGATGATGCTAACCGTGCGCTCATGGGATCAAACATGCAACGTCAAGCTGTACCGCTGTTGCGCCCCGAAGCGCCAATCGTTGGTACTGGTTTGGAACCGCTTGTGGCAAGAGACTCAAGAGTACTTATCAATGCCGAAGGAGAAGGAGTTGTAGAATACGTTGATGCCAATGAAATTGTAATCAGATATAAGCGCACAGAAGAAGAAAAACTTGTAAGCTTTGATGATGATGTGAAGCGTTATCAATTAACCAAATTCCGCAAAACCAATCAAAGCACTTGTATCAACCTTAAGCCTATTGTGGCAAAAGGTGAAAAAGTGAGTAGAGGACAAGTATTGTGCGAAGGTTATGCCACGCAAAACGGTGAATTGGCCTTAGGTAGAAACCTCAAAGTGGCATTCATGCCATGGAAAGGATACAACTTTGAGGATGCTATTGTAATTTCTGAGAGAGTTGCTCGTGAGGATATTTTTACTTCACTGCACATCGATGAATACGTGCTTGAAGTGCGCGATACCAAAAGAGGTTTGGAAGAACTCACTAACGATATTCCTAATGTAAGCGAGGAAGCTACACGCGAACTTGATTCTAATGGATTAATCAGAGTGGGTGCCGAAGTGAAGGAAAACGATATTCTCATCGGAAAAATAACTCCAAAAGGAGAAACCGATCCTTCTCCTGAAGAAAAACTTTTGCGTGCCATCTTTGGCGACAAAGCCGGTGATGTAAAAGATGCATCACTTAAGGCGCCTCCATCAATGAAAGGTGTGGTAATCGATAAAAAGCTTTTCAGCCGTGTGATTAAAGACAAAAAATCGAAAAGTGACGAAAAGCCAATCATTGCTAAACTTGATGAAGAGTATCACCAAGAGTCAGCTGTTTTAAAGAACAAATTAGTTGAAAAACTTTTTACGCTTGTAAACGGCAAAACATCTCAAGGTGTACAAACCAATTTCAAGGAAATGGTTATTCCTAAAGGCGCTAAATTTGCTCAAAAGCAATTGGTGGGTATCGACTATGCGAACATTAATCCTGCAAAGTGGACAACCGATAAAGACTGCAACGAGCAAATTAAGATATTGATCCACAACTACTCTATTAAGGCAAACGACTTATTGGGTATTTACAAACGCAAGAAGTTTGCGCTAACTGTTGGAGATGAACTACCAGCAGGAATTGTACAACTTGCTAAAGTATATATTGCCAAGAAGCGTAAGTTGAAAGTGGGTGATAAAATGGCAGGACGCCACGGAAACAAAGGTATTGTTGCACGTATTGTACGTGATGAAGATATGCCTTTCTTGGAAGATGGAACTCCGGTTGATATTGTATTAAATCCTCTTGGCGTACCTTCGCGTATGAACCTTGGTCAGATTTATGAAACAGTATTGGCATGGGCAGGTCAAAAATTAAATCAAAAATTCTTTACTCCAATCTTTGATGGTGCTTCTATTGATGACATCAATCATTATACAGATAAGGCCGGTATTCCAAGATTTGGACGCACCTACTTAACTGATGGTGGAACGGGGGAGAGGTTTGATCAACCTGCAACTGTTGGTATCATTTACATGCTCAAACTAGGACATATGGTTGACGACAAGATGCATGCCCGTTCAATAGGACCTTACTCATTGATTACGCAACAACCTTTGGGCGGTAAAGCTCAGTTTGGAGGTCAGCGTTTTGGTGAGATGGAGGTATGGGCGCTTGAAGCATTCGGTGCTGCCAACATATTACAAGAGATTTTGACCATTAAATCAGATGATGTTGCCGGAAGAGCAAAAGCCTACGAATCAATTGTTAAAGGCGAAAATTTGCCAACACCGGGCATTCCAGAATCTTTCAACGTGCTATTGCACGAGTTGAGAGGTTTAGGTTTGAACATTTCACTCGACTAAATACAAGTTCCCCGGCTCGCTTAGGCGTTGTCGGGGAATTTTAAAACAATTTGTTAAAAATTAAATCCGAACAATACAATGGCTTTTTTAAAAAGAGATTCAAAAGTAAAAAGTAACTTCTCTACCATAACTATCAGCCTTGCCTCACCTGAAAGCATTCGCGAAAGAAGTAGTGGCGAAGTGCTAAAGCCTGAAACAATCAACTATCGTACTTACAAACCCGAAATGGGTGGTTTGTTTTGCGAGCGTATTTTTGGACCGGTAAAAGATTGGGAATGTGCCTGCGGCAAGTATAAGAGAATTCGCTACAAGGGAATTGTATGCGATCGATGTGGGGTTGAGGTAACCGAGAAAAAAGTACGTAGAGAGCGTATGGGGCACATTCAATTGGTTGTACCTGTAGCTCATATTTGGTATTTCCGCTCATTGCCAAATAAAATTGGCTATTTACTAGGGTTGCCTACCAAAAAATTAGATTCTATTATTTACTACGAAAGATACGTGGTTATTCAACCGGGTATTAAAGCAGAGGATGGCATTCAAGCACTCGATTTCCTCTCCGAAGAGGAATACTTAAATATCTTAGAAGGTTTGCCAAAAGATAATCAACACCTTGATGACAATGACCCTAACAAGTTTATTGCCGGCATGGGTGCCGAAGCCTTATCAGAATTGTTGAAGCGTATTAACCTTGATGATTTGTCTTATGAATTACGTCACAAGGCCAACAATGAAACTTCTCAACAACGTAAAACAGAGGCTTTAAAACGCTTACAAGTAGTTGAGTCTTTCCGCATGAGCCGCGCCAATACGGTTAATTTGCCTGAGTGGATGATTATGAAGGTAATTCCCGTAATTCCACCAGAATTGCGTCCTCTAGTACCTTTGGATGGTGGTCGTTTTGCTACAAGCGATTTGAATGATTTATACAGACGAGTAATTATTCGTAACAACCGTTTGAAAAGATTGATGGAGATCAAAGCTCCTGAGGTGATTTTGCGGAATGAGAAAAGGATGTTACAAGAGTCTGTTGACTCTTTGCTTGATAATTCAAGAAAATCAAATGCAGTTAAAACGGAATCTAACCGTGCTCTTAAGTCTTTGAGCGACTCATTGAAAGGTAAACAGGGGCGTTTCCGTCAGAATTTATTGGGTAAGCGTGTTGACTACTCTGCCCGTTCGGTAATTGTTGTAGGTCCTGAAATGAAATTGCATGAGTGCGGTTTGCCAAAAGACATGGCAGCCGAGCTTTTTAAGCCATTTATCATACGCAAATTAATTGAAAGGGGTATTGTTAAAACCGTTAAATCGGCAAAGAAAATAGTTGACCGCAAGGATGCCATCATTTGGGATATCCTCGAAAATATTTTAAAAGGACATCCGGTATTACTAAACCGTGCTCCAACACTACACAGATTAGGTATTCAAGCATTTCAGCCAAAGCTTATCGAAGGAAAAGCAATTCAATTGCACCCATTGGTTTGTACGGCATTTAACGCGGATTTTGACGGGGATCAAATGGCGGTTCACGTGCCTCTTGGCAATGCCGCAATTCTTGAAGCGCAAATGTTGATGCTTGCCTCTCATAACATCTTAAATCCGGCTAATGGTGCCCCAATCACAGTTCCTTCTCAGGACATGGTGCTTGGTCTTTACTACATGACAAAAGCAAGAAAAAGTGATGCGGAAAGAAAGATGTTGGGTGAAGGCATTGCTTTCTATTCGCCCGAAGAGGTTATTATTGCTTACAACGAAAAGAAAGTTGATTTGCATGCCATCATTAAGGTAAAAGTTTGGGTTAAAGAAAACGGTGAACTAATAAATAAACTAACCGAAACAACGGTAGGAAGAGTGTTATTTAATCAGGTTGTGCCAAGAGAGGTTGGATACATCAACGATTTATTAACGAAGAAGTCATTACGTGATATTATTGGTTTAATTCTAAAAACATCGGGCGTAGCCAAAACAGCTAAGTTCCTCGATGATATGAAAGATTTAGGATTCCGTATGGCTTTCAAAGGTGGTCTTTCATTTAACTTGGGCGATGTGTTGGTGCCGGAGGATAAGGAAAAAATGATTGGCGATGCCAATATGCAAGTTGAGGAAGTGATGAATAACTACAATATGGGTTTCATCACCAACAATGAAAGATACAATCAAATTATTGATATTTGGACGCACACCAACTCTAAATTGACTAAGCGCTTGATGGATCAATTAATCAACGATCGTCAAGGATTCAACTCGGTTTACATGATGTTGGATTCAGGAGCGCGTGGTTCAAAAGAGCAAATTCGTCAGTTGAGTGGCATGAGAGGATTGATGGCTAAGCCGCAAAAATCGGGCTCTACAGGTGGCGAAATTATCGAGAATCCAATTATCTCTAACTTTAAGGAAGGATTATCAATTCTTGAGTACTTTATTTCTACACATGGTGCTCGTAAAGGTTTGGCCGATACAGCTCTTAAAACAGCCGATGCCGGTTATTTAACTAGAAGACTTGTAGACGTATCGCAAGATGTGATTATCAGCGGTGAAGATTGCGGAACCTTGAGAGGTTTGGTGGCAACAGCGCTTAAAAACAATGAAGAAATTGTTGAAAGCTTGTATGACAGAATCTTAGGTCGTACTGCAGTAAGTGATGTTTATCATCCAAATACAGGTGAGTTAATCATCAGCGGTGGCGAGGAAATAAGAGAAGATCAAGCAAAGATAATTGCGGCCTCTCCAATCGAGTCAGTTGAAATTCGCTCGGTGTTAACCTGCGAAATGAAAATAGGAGTATGTTCAAAATGCTACGGCAGAAACTTAGCTACCGGTAGAATGGTACAAAAAGGAGAAGCTGTAGGTGTAATTGCTGCTCAAAGTATTGGTGAGCCGGGTACACAGCTTACGCTTCGTACTTTCCACGTGGGTGGTACAGCTGGCAACGTATCTGCGGAGTCGGTGTTGAAAGCCAAATACGAGGGTGTTGTTGAGTTTGAAGAAATGCGCACGATTGACAGGGTTGCCGCTGATGGTTCAGTATCAGTAGTGGTAATTGGTCGTTCGGGCGAGGTTCGTGTTATTGACCCCAATACGAAGATTGTATTGAATACCAATAACATTCCTTACGGAGCAACGCTTTATGTTAAAGAAGGAGCGAGAATTAAGGCTGGTGACATGATTTGTGATTGGGATCCATACAACGCGGTAATTGTTTCAGAAATGGCAGGTAAAATTGCTTTTGATGGGCTCGATGAAGGCGTTACTTATCGCGAAGAAAGCGATGAGCAAACAGGATTTGCCGAAAAGGTGGTAATTGAAACGCGTGATAAAACTAAAAATCCGGCTATCCAAATCGTAAATAGTAAAAAAGAGGTTATCAAAAACTACAACATCCCTGTTGGTGCTCACATCATTGTGGGTGATGGCGATAAGATTGAAGCTGGACAAATTCTTGTTAAGATTCCACGTGCATCAGGTAAACTAGGCGATATCACAGGTGGTTTACCACGTGTTACCGAATTATTTGAGGCTCGTAACCCAAGTAATCCGGCTGTGGTAACAGAGATTGATGGAATAGTTAGCTTTGGTAAAATCAAACGTGGTAACCGCGAAGTTGTTGTTGAGTCAAGAACAGGCGAAGTGAAGCGCTACTTGGTGCCGCTTTCAAAGCATATTCTTGTGCAAGAAAATGATTTCATTAAAGCAGGTATGCCACTAAGTGATGGTGCGATAACTCCTGACGATATTTTATCAATCAAAGGCCCTACAGCGGTGCAAGAATATCTTGTGAATGAAATTCAAGAAGTTTACCGTTTGCAGGGTGTAAAAATCAACGATAAGCATTTTGAGGTAATTGTACGTCAAATGATGCGTAAGGTTGAAATTGAAGATCCGGGAGATACAAGATTCCTTGAAAAACAATTGGCTAATAAAGCCGATTTTATGGAAGAGAATGATTTGCTTTTTGGCAAGAAAGTAGTTGTTGACGGAGGAGATTCAGAAGTGCTTAAACCAGGTATGATTATCAGTGCGCGCAAATTAAGAGACGAGAACAGTATGCTTAAGCGTAAGGATAAAAAACAAGTTGAGGCCCGTGAAGCTGTGCCTGCTACATCAACGCAAATATTGCAAGGTATAACACGTGCTTCTTTGCAAACACAAAGCTTTATTAGTGCTGCTTCCTTCCAGGAAACAACCAAGGTACTCAACGAAGCAGCTGTTGCAGGAAAACGCGATACACTGAGCGGATTGAAAGAAAACGTTATTGTAGGACATTTGATCCCTGCCGGAACAGGATTGCGCGAATACGAAAAGATAGTTGTAGGTTCTCAAGAAGAGTATGACAGCTTAATGGCAAGTAAGCGCGAGCGTGTTGGTCAAGAGGTAGAAGACTAGTACTATTTCGGACAAGATAAAAAAGGTGCAGCAAATTAAACGCTGCGCCTTTTTTTATACCTACATTTGCAGTATTACAAATCAATAATATCATTAATATCAATAAATTATGAGCAACGAAAACAACCCAAACGAAATAAATATTGAACTGTCTGAAGAAATAGCAGAGGGAACATACAGCAATTTGGCAATTATCACTCACAGCAATTCGGAGTTTATTATCGACTTTGTAAGAATAATGCCCCAAATGCCCAAGGCAAAAGTAAAGTCCAGAGTGTTGCTAACACCTCAGCATGCCAAAAGATTATTGATGGCGCTGAAGGATAATGTATCAAAATTTGAATCGCAATTTGGCGTGATCAAAGATACTGATGGTCCGAGCATCCCAATGAATTTTGGAGGGCCTGCTGCGCAAGCTTAACAACCAATTTGATTTGTAATAAGTGTTTGTGGCCATGTGCTTGCTTTCGCTTCTTTATTTCATGGTATTACATAGGCAATTTGTGAGGTCGGTTTTCCAATATTAATTAATGCTTAAAAGCCATATCATTGTGATTTATTTATGATACCAATATTTTAAATTTTAAACCCAAATTCCGCATTAGAAAATGCGGAATCGCTGAAACAGCTGTAATTCAATCCATTGATTCAATGGATTGAAAACACCTGCTAAGCGGGATTACCCTCATAAAATCACTAGTGCGTTACATGCGTAACTTCTATTGATTAATTCGGGTTAAATCGGTATTGGTTTATTATCTATTCAACTTCCAATGGCTTTTGAGTTTCATCAAAACTGATAAATTGCTCAAACATATCGTTACAATTGTATGTTATACCAATGTGATTAATAACTACACCCAAAATTTAAAATCGCACATCGGTTTTATAATTTGTATTACGATTTCCAATTTTAATTATCTGTTGATTTCATTAAATTTGCACACTTTTTAATTAAAACATATAGTCAATGAAAATACTTGTATGCATCAGCAAAGCTCCTGACACCACCGCCAAAATTGCATTTAAAGATAACAACACTGCCTTTGACGAAAACAATGTGCAGTATATTGTAAATCCTTATGATGAGTGGTATGCGCTTGTTCGCGCGCTCGAATTGAAAGAAACACTAGGCGGTACTGTAACTACTGTAAGTGTTGGTGGTGCCGATATGGAGGCAATCATCAGAAAAGCATTTGCCATAGGTGCAGATGATGGCGTTCGCATAGATGCTGAACCAACTGATACTTTCTTTGTGGCCGAACAAATTGCAGCGTATGCTAAACAAGGGGGTTTCGATATCATTTTGGCCGGAAAAGAAACCATTAACTACAATGGTTCTTCATTAGGTGGAATGTTGGCCGAATTGCTTGATATGCCTTATGTTTCGATGGCAACAAAATTAGATGTGGCAGGCACAACTGCAACCGTAGAGTGCGATATAGATGGCGGCACCGAGGTTATTGAATGTAATTTCCCTTTGGTGATTAGCGCTGCTAAAGGGATGGCAGAGGCGCGTATTCCAAACATGAGAGGCATTATGGCGGCTCGCACAAAGGCATTAAATGTAATACCTGCTATTGCAGCCGATAAGCTTACCGAAGTTAAGTCATATACCTTAGCACAAGGCCGAACCACCTGTAAAATGATAGATGCAGAAAACGCAGGCAGTTTAATAGAAATGTTGCACAACGAAGCCAAAGTAATTTAATTTTTAACCTATAACATTAAGAAATCATGTCAGTACTAGTATATACCGAAGTTTCAAAAGGAAAAATTAAAAAAGCTTCACTAGAAGCAGTGAATTATGCGGCTCAAATTGCCTCCAAAGCAGGTACAACCGCAACAGCGCTCATCATCAATGCGGGTGATGCCTCACTAGAAGATTTGGGCAAGGCAGGAGCAAGTAAAGTGTTGCATATCAATAACAGTGGAATTAATGCTAGCGACTCGCAAGTATTAACGCGTGTAATCAATCATGCAGTAGAGGCAGAGTCCTCTACAATAGTAATTTTCTCTAATGATTTAACTGCAAAAGCGGTAGCTCCGAGATTAGCCGCTCGCATGAAAGCAGGTTTTGTGCCAGGTGCAGTTGATTATCCCGCTACAGATACAGCTTTTACAGTAAATAAAAATGTTTTTTCAGGAAAGGCGATTGCTACTTATCAAGTAAATAGTGCCAAAAAAGTAATCAGTTTATTGCCCAACTCGTTTCAGGTAAAAACTGATGGTGCTGCTGTTGCTGCCACAGCATTTGATGTACCTGCCAACTTGTTGTCATCAAGAATTAAAGTTAAGGAGGTTAAGCGCGAGTCTAATGAGTTATCACTGCCTGAGGCAGAATTGGTTGTTTCGGCAGGTAGGGGCATGAAAGGTCCTGAAAATTGGGGAATGATTGAAGACTTGGCAAAACAATTGGGTGCAGCTACAGCATGCTCACGCCCGGTGTCTGATATAGGTTGGAGACCACATCATGAGCACGTAGGTCAAACGGGCATTGCTATTCGTCCTAATTTATATATTGCTGTTGGTATTTCAGGTGCCATACAACATTTAGCCGGAGTAAACGGCAGTAAAACCATTGTGGTTATCAACAAGGATCCGGAAGCTCCTTTTTTCAAAGCGGCTGACTATGGGATAGTTGGTGATGCTTTTGAAGTAGTTCCAAAATTGATTGAAGCCGTTAAAAAATTTAAGGCCTCTCAAAATTAAATCAAAAAAAATTGATTAATTTTATAGACTTAAAAATACAACAACGATTAGATTTTTTAATTGAGGCAACCTCGGATTTGTGAAAAAAATTAAATTAGAAATCATCGCTTTATCATATAGCCAAACTCAGAGTGGTGCTTATGCGCTTGTTTTAGGCGAGGCCAATGGTAAAAGAAGACTTCCAATTATTATTGGCGGCTATGAGGCGCAAGCTATTGCCATTGAGATTGAAAAGATGACGCCTAGCAGGCCGCTCACGCATGATTTACTAAAAATATTTGCTGAGAGTTTCAATATTTTAATTACCGAGGTAATTATATATAAAATTGTTGAAGGTATATTTTATGCTAAGTTGGTGGCCAACAACGTGCAGCAAACCATCGAAATAGATGCACGCACCTCTGATGCTATTGCTATTGCATTGCGATTTAATTGTCCCATATACACGTATGAGTCAATTCTATCAACCTACGGGGTTGTTTTAGATGAGGAGAGCAACAGATTGGAAGAAAGTTTGGGAGGTGATGCCGATGAGCAAAAGGAGGAGGGAGTTGCCTCGAATGACTTTAGCCAAATAAATACGGAGGATCTGCGACAACTTCTACAAAGTGCGCTTGATGAAGAGGATTACGAAAAAGCATCGCGTATCAGAGATGAATTGAATGACAGGCAGTAATACCGATGTAAATGTTCGATGCAATTGACAAATCGAATTGGTATAACAACTGATTGAACACTACCTTGGATTAAACGACAGCAAAGCAGATTACCCTTATAAAATCGCTAGTGCGTTATATTTGTAACTTCATTTTTCTTCAATCTCATGCACTTACTCCCATTTCGGATATAATTTAGGTGCTTTACATGAAATAGCTGTCATTGATTGGATAGCAAAGGCAGCACCTCATCAGTACTCAAATGCAATTCAGCATCTTTGGTAATGGCTTTAATTTTATCGCCTTTTTTCAATTTTTGTGCCTGCATAATGATGCCTTCTTTGTTTTGTAAAATAGCATATCCGCGAGATAATACGTTGGAGGGGTCGAGTAGCTTTATGGCAATACCCTTTTGATCAAGGGCATGATGCTTGTCCTTAAAAAAAATAATGGCAGCATTGTTGAGCGAGAGTGCCATTTTTTCTAAATTGTTTTTAGAAGTACGAATAACTCCTTCTGCAACGGTGGTCAATCTTGTTTTTAGTTTTTCTATTTGCAACTCAAAATTATTGTTGTGCTCTACTGCAAACGCAGCTGCTTTGGTGGGAGTTTTTAAGGAGTTATAACACATTAAATCAGCAATGCTGATGTTGCGCTCGTGCCCAATTCCGGCAATTACCGGAATAGGAAAAGAGGCAATACGCAAACCCAATTCATAGGTGTCGAACGCACTAAAATCAATAGTAGACCCACCGCCTCTTACAATAGCTACCACATCATATGCTTTGTTCATATCCATAATCAAATCGAGTTGAGCTAATATTGACTGATAAGCATCCTTCCCTTGTATTTGGGTGAGATAACTGTCTACTTCAAATTGATAACCAAAGGCATTGTGAGAAAGCTCATGTTTAAAGTCGCGCTCACCATCGGAACCTGGGGCGGTAATCAGCGCAATTTTTTGAATTACGGGAGCAAGTTTAAGTTGCTTGTTTCGCGTGATATATTCTCCATCAAGGAGGGTTACCACATCCTTATGTTTGGTAAGTAGTTTATTGAGTGTGGCTTGTCTTTGCAACTCAATGGCACCTAGGGTAAAACCTGAGTCGAGCTCAAGGATGTGCAAACGTAATCCGTATTGTGCATTGAAATGAACTTGTACGCGCATGAGCAAGCTGATATTTTTATCAAACCCAACACCTGTTGCCACAGAAAATGCCTTAATGATATGATAGTGACTGCGCCAAATGACAGCATCCATTTTGGCAATAATTTGATTCCCCTCTTTTTCAACGAGAGATAGAAAGCAATACTGCCTGTCGTAATAATTTTTGATGTCGCTTGTTTCGGCTTTTACCCAAAAAGTATTTTGACCAAACCTTGCATATATGGTTTGATCGATGAGTGATGCTAAATCAGAAAGCTTGAGGTGTTGTTCAAACAAATTCATGCTATTCAACGCCAATATTCATTAACGCATCGCCTTCGTTCACAATTGGCTGGTTGTTTATTCCAATAAGGAAGCCATCGCTTGGGGTAAATAAAAAGGTTTCTTTTTCACCAAACGGACTTACAATTTTTCCAATCATACTGTCCTTTTCAACAAATGCCCCAAATTTTTTACTGGTGCGAAACATGCCCGATGTTTTGGCTCTAATCCATGTGGTATCGCGCAAAATAATTGACTCGCATTTTTCAACCGGAGTATCAATCATGCCTAATTTATTGAGCATTCGCAAACATCCGTTGAGGCCTTCATTGATGCTGTATGAGTTAAAACGCTGCGACTCACCTCCTTCAAAAACTAAAATATGCTTGCCCTTTTTGGCAGCTTCTCTGCGCAACGATTTCTCGCGGTAAGGCGCATTAAGCACAAATGGCGCGCTGAACGCGTTTGACAACTCAATGTTGCGCTCATCTTCAAACACACATCTGATTTGAGGGTAATTATTTATTTTAGCTCCACCTGTATGAAAATCCACCCCGAAATCAATTTGTGAAATTACATTTTTCATGAGGTCGTAAGCCAATCGGCTGCCCATTGATCCATTTTTTGATCCGGGAAAGCATCTGTTTAAATCACGACCATCAGGAAGGTCGCGGGCATTCATTAAAAAGGACACTACATTCACAATAGGAATTAAAATGATGCTACCGCAACGTGGGTTTTGAATATCCTCTCTTTTCATAAGCGAGCGCACCACTTCAACTCCGTTTACCTCTTCGCCATGCATTCCTGCCTGAAAAAGCACACGCGGACCGGCATGTAACGAGCGATACACAAACACAGGCACCTCAATTTCGGTACGAGTAGGAAACGACATGTTACTCATGCTCACTTCAGCACTTTCTCCGGGATATATTTTTTTTCCGTTTATGGTGATCACATCTTCCATACTTCCTTTTTGTGTGTTATGCAAAATAAAGAATTAAAATGTATTCAAAAGAAATTTATACTTTTTATTTTTATTGAAATAATGTAGGTTTGAAGTCTAATTTTTAAAGCAATCGTATGAGCGCCAAATTTCAGGAATTTATAAAGTCAGAACTACAGGTAATTGATGAATCTGGCTTGTTCAAACGCGAAAGAATCATCAGTACTTCGCAAGGTGTTACCGTGAAAGTAAAGAGCGTTGTTGGAACCGAAAGGGAAGTAATTATTTTTTGTGCTAACAACTATTTAGGTCTTTCATCGCATCCTAAAGTAATTGAAGCTGCGCACAAAACACTCGATACATACGGATACGGAATGAGTAGTGTACGCTTTATTTGTGGTACACAAACCATTCATAAAGAGCTAGAGCAAAAACTTGCGCATTTTGTTGGGCAGGAAGATAGTATCTTATATGCTGCCTGCTTTGATGCCAACGGAGGTGTTTTTGAACCTCTATTAGGTGAGGAGGATGCAATCATTTCTGATGCATTAAATCATGCTTCCATTATTGATGGAGTTAGATTATGTAAGGCCGCCCGCTATCGTTATAACAATTGCGATATGGCCGATTTAGAGGAGCAATTAAAGCAGGCACAAAAACACCGATTCAGATTGATTGTAACCGATGGCGTTTTTTCGATGGATGGTTATGTAGCCCCATTAGATAAAATATGTGATTTGGCCGAACAATATGATGCCATGGTGATGGTGGATGAAAGCCATGCCAGTGGTTTTATTGGCAAAACAGGACGCGGCACTATTGAGCTAAAAAATGTGATGCACCGCGTTGATATTGTTACAGGTACTTTAGGCAAAGCCCTTGGTGGTGCCATGGGTGGATTTACAGCCGGTAAAAAAGAAGTGATTGAAATGTTACGTCAACGTTCGCGCCCGTATTTATTTAGTAATTCATTGGCTCCTCATATTGTTGGGGCCTCTATTGCTGTATTGGATATGTTAAGCCAAACTACCGCTTTGCGCGATGCTTTAGAGTGGAATGTAAACTACTTTAAAGAAGGTTTGAAAAAGGTAGGCCTTGAGTTTAAAAATGGCGATTCTGCCATCGTGCCGGTGATGTTGTATGATGCCAAATTGGCCCAAACCTTTGCAGCAAAGCTGTTGGATGAAGGGATATATGTGATTGGTTTCTTTTATCCTGTAGTGCCTAAAGGTCAGGCCAGAATAAGGGTGCAGTTATCGGCAGCACACAACAAAGCACATTTAGATCAAGCGATTGCTGCTTTTGAAAAAGTAGGGAAGGAGTTGGGTGTAATTGCCTAAGTAATGGCCCTTTCACATAGCTAGGATTGTTTAGGTTAACAGCTGTTTTCTCAACTTGGCCTTTAGCTCATTAATAAATTGCATCCCCTGATGTCGCTGTTATCAATTCTTCCCAATACTTCAAAGCTACCATTCTCTAATAGCTTACCGGCATCATCGGTAGCAATAAAGGCACATGAATGAATGTTTGCCAGGTCAGTGACATTAATCACACCTGTTTTGTTTTTTTCGAGCAGGGTAAAAGGATCATTCATA